>NZ_JAAUVO010000039.1:0-7171 GCF_012030385.1 Microbacterium sp. B19(2022) | reverse complement strand
GTCCTCCCCGCGGGCCCCCGTCGCTCGAACGGCGACTACGCCCTCTCCCCCGTGCACGGCACCGATCGCGGGCAGGTCGAGTACGACTTCCCCGGGGTGCTGCTCGGAACCGCCGAGTACGCCGAGGGACCGACCGGGGCGACAGTGGTGTCGATCCCCGCGGGCGCTCGGACGTTCTCCGACCGACGCGGTGGTGCGGTCGGCGCGAGCGGACTCTACGGCTACAACCATGCGATCTGCCTCGCAGGCGGATCGGTGTACGGGCTCTCGGCGGTGGCGGGCGTGTCGGAGGCCCTGTTCGAGCGGGCGGACCACCGGTCCGGCTTCGATCAGCTCCAGCTCGTGTCGGGCGCGATCATCTACGACTACTCGGTCCGCGACAACTCGGTGTTCCCCGACGCCGCCCTCGGGAAGGCCGCCCTGCAGGCCGCGCGTCAGGGCGTCGTCGAGGTCGGCCGCGTCGGCGGTGGCGCATCCGCGTCATCCGGCAAGGTCGATCCCGCCCGCGTCGAGTTCACCGGGCAGGGCGTGGCCTTCCGCCAGGTCGGCGACGTGAAGGTACTCGTGGTGACGGTACTCAACCCCTACGGTGTGATCCTCGACCGGGAAGGCCGCATCGTCCGGGGGAACTACGACGACTCCACCGGCGAGCGCCGCCACCCGGCCCGCGACTACGAGGAGGCGATCGGCGAATCGCGCCTGTTGGACTCGATGTCCGGCAACACCACGATCACGGCCGTCGTCACGAACGTGCAGCTCTCCGACGTCGAGCTCAAGCAGTTCGGCCTGCAGGTGCACAGCTCGATGCACCGCGGCATCCAGCCGTTCCACACCCCTCTCGACGGCGACACCCTGTTCGCGCTCACGACCGACGAGGTCGCGCTGCCGGAGGACCCGGGCACCTCGCGCGGTCGACTGTCGCTGAACTCGACGGCGGTGGCCACCCTGGCGGGCGAGACCGCGTGGGACGCGATCCTCTGCGCGGCGGGCTGACCGTGTACGAGTTCGAGAAGTATCTCGCCCCCTCGCAGCACGAGGTGAACGAGCTCGTGCGTCGCCATCCGTTCGCGCTCATCGTGTCCAACGGCGGCGGAAAGGCCGGAGCACCGACGGTGACGCACACGCCGGTCATCATCGAGCGGATGGCGGACGACGGCGGTTTCGTCGGCGGCGAGCTGCTGGGGCACATCGCGCGCAAGAACCCGCAGTGGCAGCAGATCGCCGACGGCGACGCGGTTCTCCTGGTGTTCTCCGGGCCGCACGACTACGTCTCCCCGACGACCTATGCCGACGACCCGAACGTCCCCACCTGGGACTATGCGGCCGTGCACCTCACAGCCAGAGTGACCGTGCTCGAGGACCCCGCCGACGGCATGCATGTGGTGACCCGCACGGTGACGGAGCTGGAGAGCCTCGAGCCCACCGCCTGGGACATGACGAGCTCACTCCCCACGTTCGAGCGCATCGTCGGGGGGATCGTGTCGTTCCGCTTCGAGATCCTCGAACAGCGCGCCGTGTTCAAGGTCAGCCAGGACAAGCCACGCGAGGTCCGCCAACGCGTCGCGGCCGCCTCGCGCGCACGCGGCTGCCCCTACGGCGACGTCGCCGAGCTCGTCGAGCGCATCGGAGGAGAGGCGTGATCGTCCACGAGTGGACCTCCGAGACCGCGGACCAGCATGAGGAGGGCCGCCGACTCGGTGCGCACTGGGCGCCGCAGCTGCTCGCCGCACGCGACTCGTACCTGCGACTGTTCCTGCAGTCGGGCGTCTCCGCGGAGATGGCGCGGAGCATCGCCGACGAGTGCCGGACGATGACCGTGACGCACGCTCCGGACGTCGCGGAGGAGTTCCGCGGCGTCGCCGAAGGAAGCGGACTGCCACTCACCGACGTGCACCTGCTCACGGCACGCACCGAGATCCTCGCGCGGATGACGCCGTCGATGGAGTGCTCCACCGTCGTGTACGTGCCGGATGATGCCACGCCGCCGCGCACGATGCAGACCTGGGACTGGCACGAGACGCTCTCGAACGAGACCGTCGTGCGGAGACTGCACTCGGCGTCGGGCGCCCGGGTGGTGACATTCTCGGAGTTCGGCCAGCCGGCGAAGATCGGTGTCAACGACCGCGGCCTGGGCCTGCACTTCAACATCCTCCACCATCGCAGCGACGGATCTCAGGCGGGAGTGCCCGTGCACGTCCTCGCGCGGATGATCCTCGACGGGGCGCGCACCGTGGCCGAGGCGGTGGAGATCTCCCGGTCCGTGCCCCTCGCCGCCTCCAGCGTCCTCACGGTCGTCTCGTTCGACGGGACGACGTCCGAGGCCGCCGCCGTCGAGGTATCCCCGGCCGGCGTGGCCGTGCTGTCCGCCCCGCGGGGACGCACGCTCGCGCACACGAACCACTTCCTCGACGAGACCCTCGCCGCCGGCGAGTACTCCCCCTATGAGACGACGAGCGTTCCGCGGTACCGGTGCCTGACCGATGCGGGAGAGCTCGCCCGCATCGTCGACGACCGAGATCGGGCGCTCGCCTTCGGTGCGATCCCGGATGCCCCGATCTCGGTCCGCGCGCGGCCGGAGCAGCCCGAGCATCTGCGCTGGGAGACGAAGCTCACGGTCGCACTCGACGTGGCGCACGGGGCACTCGCCTTCGCCGCGGCCGCACCGGCCGATGTCGCGGTTGCAGAGTGGCGGCGGGTGGGCATGGCAGACGAGCTCGTGCCCGCAGAGCGGTGAGCGCCCTCCTCCATCTCGGCGCGCTCGTCCCCGCCGCGATCGGCGTCGGCACCCTGGTCGGGATGCGCAGAGACGCCGGTCGAGCGGAGCTCCTCGCGGCCGCACTGATGCTCGTGGGCATGACCGACGTGATGACCGTGTCGCTCGTGCCGCCGGTCGTGTGGTTCGCCGCCCTGATCGCGGCCGGTCTCGCCCTCGCCGCAGGTCGCCGGGTGAGCCCGGTGGCGACGGCGCGGCCGGGCACGATGCTCTCCACCCACCTCGCCCTCGGCGTGATCTCGACCGCGGCGCTCATCCTCCTCATGCCCGCGATGCCGTCATCCGCCCCTGCCCTCCTCGTGTCATCGCACGAGCACGGTGCGAGCTCGACGATGCCGCAGCTGGTGGGAGCCGGCCTGGCGCTGGGCACCGTGGCCCTCGACGTGGTCGCGCTGCGCGCCGAGCGCTCCTGGATACATCGGCTCCACCACGCGACGATGGCCGCGTCCACCATCGCGATGTGCGCGATCGTCGCCACCTGAGGCTGCGGCGCCGCCCCGGCACAACGAGACCCCGACATAACGACGAGACCCCGGCCTGCACACGTCGGCAGGCCGGGGTCTCGGCGAGAAGCGGGGGTGTCGGCGCGGACGCCGGCCGCTCAGTGGAAGAAGTGACGCTCCCCGGTGAAGAACATCGTGACGCCGGCCTTGCGAGCCGCGTCCACGACCTCGCCGTCGCGCACCGAGCCGCCGGGCTGCACGATGGCCGTGACGCCGGCATCGATCAGCACCTGGGCGCCGTCGGCGAACGGGAAGAACGCATCCGACGAGGCGACCGAACCGGCAGCGCGGTCGCCCGCGCGCTCGACCGCGAGGCGGCACGAGTCGACGCGGTTGACCTGGCCCATGCCGACGCCGACCGTGGCGTTGTCCTTCGCGAGCACGATGGCGTTCGACTTGACGGCGCGGCAGGCCTTCCACGCGAAGATGAGATTCTCCATCTCCTCGTCGCTCGGACGCTCACCCGACACGAGCTCCCAGTTCTTCGCGACGGAACCGATGTCGTCCGGGAAGCGGTCGGCGTCCTGCAGCAGCAGTCCACCCGAGACCAGGCGCACGTCCATGCGCTCCTGCTGCCAGTCCTGCGGCAGCTGCAGCAGGCGCAGGTTCTTCTTCGCCTTGAACACCTCGAGGGCGGCGGGCTCGAACGACGGCGCCACGATGACCTCGGTGAAGATGTCCTTGAGGTTCTCGGCCATCTTCAGGGTGACCGTGCCGTTCGCGGCGATCACTCCCCCGTAGGCGGAGACCGGGTCGCACTCGTGCGCGCGCAGGTGGGCGCTGGCGATCGGGTCGAGCGCGTTCGGGGCGGTCGTGGCGATCCCGCACGGGTTGGCGTGCTTGATGATCGCGACGGCCGGCTTGACCATGTCGTACGCGGCCCGCAGCGCGGCATCCGCGTCGACGTAGTTGTTGTACGACATCTCCTTGCCCTGCAGCTGCGTGGCCTGGGCGATGCCGTGGCCGCCGGCGCGCGTGTAGATCGCACCGCGCTGGTGCGAGTTCTCGCCGTAGCGGAGGGTCGCGAGGCGCTCGGCCTGGATCGTCAGGTGTGCGGGCAGGTCGCCGGGCTCGGTGAGCGTGCCCTCGGCGAACCACTGCGCCACCGCGGTGTCGTACGCGGCGGTGTGCGCGAACGCGCGGGCGGCGAGCTCACGGCGCTGCGCGACCGAGGTGCCGCCGGCGGCGACCGCGTCGACGATCGCGGGGTACGACTGCGGCGACACGACGATCGCGACGTTGGCGTGGTTCTTCGCCGCGGCGCGCACCATGGCGGGTCCGCCGATGTCGATCTGCTCGACCACGTCGTCGCCGACCGCGCCCGAGGCGACGGTCTCGACGAACGGATACAGGTTCACCACGACGAGCTCGAACGGCGCGATGTCGAGCTCCTCGAGCTGACGCTCGTGCTCCTCGAGGCGCAGGTCGGCCAGCAGGCCGCCGTGGACCTTCGGGTGCAGCGTCTTGACGCGACCGTCGAGCATCTCGGCGACCCCTGTGACGGCCGCGACGTCGGTCACGGTGAAGCCGGCATCGCGGATGGTCGCGGCGGTCGACCCGGTCGAGACGATCTCCACCCCGGCCTCGGCGAGAGCCGCGGCGAGGACGAGCAAGTCGGTCTTGTCGCTCACCGAGACGAGCGCGCGCCGGATCGGCACGGTGTCGCGATCGCGGTAGAGCGTGGGGTCGTGGCGGGGGCCGGCCATGATGGGCTCCTTCGTGCGGGGGCGTCGGGTGGGGGTCAGGAAGCAGGCGTGAGGGTGAGCTCGCCGGTGGCGATCCCGCGGACGACATCGATGAGCAGTCGACGTTCGACGGGCTTGATGCGCTCGTGCAGGCTGTGCTCGGTGTCGCCGTCGAGCACCGGGATGCGTTCCTGGGCGAGGATCGGCCCGGTATCGACGCCGTCGTCGACGACGATCACGCTGGCACCGGTCTCGGAGACGCCGGCGGCGAGCGCATCGCGGACGCCGTGCGCTCCGGGGAACTCCGGCAGGAATGCGGGGTGGGTGTTGATGAGGCGCGGTGTGTACCGCGCGACGAGCGACTCGGGCAGCAGACGCATGAGTCCGGAGAGCACGACGAGGTCGGGATTCCAGACCGCGAGCTGGCGTCCGAGCTCGTCACCCCAGGCCTCGCGGCTCTCGTGCTCGTGCCACGGCACGGTGAAGCTGGGGATGCCGAACTCCTCGGCGTGGGCCAGCCCGTCGGCTTCGCGGTCAGCACCCACGACGATCACCCTGGCGGGGAAATCGGGATGACGAGCGGCCTCGAGGAGGGCGCGAAGGTTCGAGCCGGTGCCCGAGATGAGAACGGCGACCGTGAGCACGCGCCCAGTCTACCGGGGTGTGCATACTGCTCCCGCCCGGTGTCCGGGGCCGACCGGACACCGCCGTCAGTCGCGCGGTTCCGCCGGATCGCGCGGCGGTGCGAGGAACCCGCGCACGTCATCGAGCGGCGCCGTGTCGTCGGCGGCTGACACGTCCGTGAAGGGCACAGCGGATGCCGCTCCCGCGCCGGCGACAGCATTCGGGTCGAGCTCCGTCATCTCGGCGATCCACCGGTCGGTGCGCTCCTCGGCGAGCTCATCGCGGTTCCGCGGAGACAGCAGCAGGATGGCCGCGCCCACGAGCACCTCTGCGCCGAGCGCGAGGGCGAACGGATAGACGGCCGGTCCGACGACGGCCAGCCGCCCCGGACCCATCGAGCCGTTCGCGAGAGCGGCCGCGAGCCCGCCGACCCCGGCGCTCAGGCCCGCGATCCCGACGGCGATCACCGCGCGCGGCAGCATCCCGAGGGGCGTGCCCTCCCACACGAGGCGCGAGCGGACCGCCCAGCCCGCGAACGCACCGGCGGCGATGGGGATGAGCACGACGATCAGCATCCAGATCGAGCTGTTCTCCGGCAGCAGCCCGAACACGGGGATGCCGGGGACGACGCCGAGCTGTGTGCCCGCGGGCGACACCGCTGTGCCGGCACCGACCGCGAATCCGGGACCGGCGAGCCACGCCGCCGTCCACACGAGCATGGTCGGCAGGTAGGCGAGCTGACCGAGGGTCATCACCGTCGCGCCGAGCGCGTCGACCCTGGCGGCCTGGAACAGCGCCACGACCTCTCCCCCGCGGAGCAGGGTCGTGACGGCCAGCGCGAGCGCGGACGCGCCGACCACCCCGACGAGCGCGAAGGCCGCGCCGCGCACGATCGCCGCGGGAACGGGCGCCCAGTCCTCGCGGGCGTCGAACCAGTCGTGCAGTCGGTCGAGGATGCCGCCGTCGCCGTCTTCCCACGCGATGCGCACCGCACCGCAGAGCACACCGACGAGGTAGACCGCGGCGGGGAGGATGATCGCCGGCGCGAACGGCGTCTGCGCCGCGTCGAGTCGTGCCGTCAACGCGACGCCGACGGAGATCAGGGTGAACACGGCGGCTCCGGTGAGCGATCCGAGCAGCCACGCGCCGGCCTTCGCCGCTCGGCTGCCCGAACGCGCTGCGAAGAGCAGCGTGAACACCAGGAAGGCGAGCGGTGTGATCGACACGACGAAGTTCGCCGCCGCCGGTGGGATCGCGAGGGCCACGAGGAGCGCATCCGGGATCGTGATCGTCAACGGAACCCCGTGGCCGAACTCCCAGAGCGTGCCGGTGAGCGGCCAGAGCGCGCCCCAGTCGGCCGTGATCCCGAAGGCGACGGTCCACAGCAGGGTCAACGGCGCGAGCAGCACGACGAGGCCGACCGCCGCGGCGATGGCGGCGTCGAAGGCGGCGAGGAGCGCGACGAGGAGGCGTTGCATAGCGTTTCGAGACTACGACGAGTTGCCGACGAAGCCCTGGGGGCGCGCGTGGGGTCGGCGACACGATAGCGTTTCTCCGGAGGTTTCCCGATGACAACTGCCCCGCCC
>NZ_JAAUVO010000038.1:0-10676 GCF_012030385.1 Microbacterium sp. B19(2022) | reverse complement strand
GCGCTCGACCTCGTTCGTGCGGCAGTCGACGAGCTTCGTCGGCAGCGTCGACGACTCGAGAGCGTTCTTCCGACGCTGCGTCTCCTTGTGGGCGCGCGCAGACACGCGGGCCTTCATCTCGGAGACGATCTTGTCGAGCAACTGCGACGCCTGGTTCTTATCGTCTCGCTTGGTCGAGCTGAAGCGCTCCCCCAGGTCCTTGCGGATCACCTGGGCGACGATCGCCCGCACCGCCGGCGTTCCCAGGATCTCCTTGGTCTGGCCCTCGAACTGCGGCTCCGGAACGTTGACCGTCAGAACCGCCGTGAGACCGGCGAGGACATCGTCCTTCTCGAGCTTGTCGTTGCCGACCTTGAGTCGGCGCGCGTTCTGCTCGACCTGCGTCCGCAGCACTTTCAGGAGCTCCTGCTCGAACCCCTGCTGGTGGGTGCCGCCCTTGGGGGTGGAGATGATGTTGACGAACGAACGAACGCGGGTGTCGTATCCGGTCCCCCAGCGCAGCGCGATGTCGACGGCGCACGTCCGCTCCACCTCGGTGGAGACCATGTGCCCGTCGGCCTGCAGGACAGGAACGGTCTCCTTGAACGTCCCCTCCCCCTGGATGCGCCAGGTGTCCGTGACAGGAGGATCGGTCGCCAGATACTCGACGAACTCCGAGATGCCGCCTTCGTACAGGTAGGAGGTCTCGACGGGGCCGAGCGTGGTGGTCTCGCCCTCGGCATCAGGAATCGGGACGACCTGACCGGCAGCCCGCTCGTCCTTGACGACGATCTCGAGCCCCGGGACGAGGAAGGCCGTCTGGCGCGCCCGCGTCTCAAGCTCGGTGAGCTGGAACGCCGCGTCCTTGGTGAAGATCTGACGGTCGGCCCAGTACCGCACGCGGGTCCCGGTGACGCCGCGAGGCGCCTTTCCGATGACACGAAGCTCGCTGTTGTCCTGGAACGGCGTGAACGGGGCGTCGGGGCGCTTCTCGCCAGAATCCTTGAAGATGCCGGGCTCGCCGCGATGGAACGACATCGCATACGTCTTCCCCCCACGATCCACCTCGACGTCGAGGCGTTCCGAGAGCGCGTTCACGACCGACGCGCCGACGCCGTGCAGGCCGCCGGAGGCGGCATAGGAGCCACCGCCGAACTTTCCGCCCGCGTGCAGCTTGGTGTAGACGACCTCGACGCCGGTGAGGCCGGTGCGCGGCTCGACGTCGACGGGGATGCCGCGGCCCCGGTCATGTACCTCGACGCTGCCGTCGGCGTGCAGGATGATGTCGATCTTCGTGCCGTTGCCCGCCACCGCCTCGTCGACGGAGTTGTCGATGATCTCCCAGAGGCAGTGCATGAGGCCCGGCGAACCGTTCGACCCGATGTACATGCCCGGGCGCTTGCGGACAGCTTCGAGCCCCTCAAGCACCTGGAGATGGTGGGCAGAATACTCGGCATTCACAATCTCTGAGTCTATTCTCGCGACCTGTACTCCAGCCGCAGACACTCCCCGTACGCCTCCAGTCCGTGCCCGTCCCGTACGCGCTGAGCGAAACACGCCGCAAACCGGGCATGCCCACAGGTGCAGCGTGGTTGTATTGACCAAATCAGCAAGCGAAGCCGACACCCGAGGAGGCACCGAGATGAATGCAACGACCGAACGTGACACCTCCACCATCGAGTTCCGTCTGACGGCAATGGATCGTTGTGATTCGTGCGGCGCTCAGGCGTACATCGCCGCCGAGGTGAACGGCTCCGAGCTCCTGTTCTGCGCCCACCACGGCCGCAAGTACGAAGAGAAGCTCCGCAGCATCGCGACCAGCTGGCACGACGAGACTGCTCGCCTGATCCAGGCGGTCTGACTCCGTCAGTCCCGCACGACCCGGCGGACCCGAGCGGTCAGCCGGGTGAGGATCTCCTCGCCTACTGTGTCGATACGCTCAGCGAGAGTGGTTGCCGACGATTCGCCGCGGTCGCCTGCGCCGAACAGCGTGACCTCGTCCCCCACCCTCAGGCCCGGCCACCCCGCGACGACCGACGTCGTCTGACCCACGGCCGCCAGATTCCGGGCACCGTCGGGGGTCCCCACGTCGACCCCCCTGAGGGTCGAGGGAAAACCGTCGAAACTGCCGATCGAGATCACGGCATCGCCGTCGACGACATCGACGACGGTCGCCACCAGACTCGCCACCGGACGGACGCCCGGGAGCTCAGGACCGTCAGCGGAGCGGATGCCGTAGCAGAACGCTCCGATGCGAGACACCGTGCCGCGCATCTCGGGACGCCACCAGGATGCCGCTGAGGCGGTCAGGTGCAGTGAAGCGGGAACCGGCCCCGACTCCCCCACGACGCGCACCGCGTCCAGGAACACCGCTTGCGCGTCGTCGTCCTCCTCGTCGCTCGCCTCGGCGATGTGACTCCACACGCCATCGAGCTCGAGCAGTCCTGCGCGCTCCGCCGCCCGGGCGTCCGCCACCGTCGCGGCCCAGTCCTCCGGCAGGATCCCGTTGCGGTGCAGCCCCGTGTCGACCTTCAGGTGCACACGCGCGCGCACACCGAGCGCGTCGGCGCGCGTGATGATCCGCCGCAGATAGTCGGTCGTGCCCACTCCGAGATCGATCTGCTGCAGGAGGGCGTCGTCGACCTCGGCATCCGTCGACGTCGCCCAGGCGAAGATCCGCGCATCCCCGCCTGCGACGCGTCGAACGCTCAGTCCGCCCGTGATGTCGTAGCTGCCGAACCGGTCGACGCCCGCCTGGACCGCCGTCTCGACGGCCCACGCGAGTCCGTGTCCGTATGCGTCGTCCTTGAGCACGAGCATGAGGGCCGACGGCGCGATCCGCGTGCGCACGGCCTCGATGTTCGTGCGGAAGACGCTGCTGCTGATGCGGAGCTCAGGGCGGCTCATGCCTCCCACCCCCGCGCCGCGTGCGCGCCGGCCACCGTGACGAGCTCCGCCGCCGCCATCCCGGTGACCGCGCTCCATTGGGCGAGTCCGTCCGCGGCGGTGCCGCGTCCACCGAAGTACGTGACCTCCGCACCGGCTTCGATGTCGGAGCCGTCGAGATCGACGACGCAGACGTCCATGGCGACGCGCCCGATGATGGGTCGCGCGACACCGTCGACGTCGACGAGCCCCTGGTTCCCGAGCGCTCGCACGATGCCCTGCGCGTAACCGCCCGTCACGAGCGCCACCGTCGTGTCCGCGGGCGCGCGGTAGGTGTAGCCGTACGAGACTGCATCGCCGGCACGAAGGCGCTTGGTGGACAGCACGCGGCCGGTGAGGCGCATCACGGGCTGTGTCACGAGGACGCCTGACTCATCAGGAAGTCCGTACAGCAGAGTCGGGTCGATATCGGCTTCACCGGAGGTCACCCCGACGATCCCCTCCAGACGCAGCGCCTCGATCTCTCCGTCAGCGTCGACCAGCACCTGCTCGGCGCCGGCGGCGGTCACCGCCTGCGCGACGGCGAGGATACCGTGGCCCCAGGCATCGCGCCGCAGATCGGCGACGCGCCCGCCGGCGAGCACCGCCGCTGACGCCCCTGCAGCCAGGGCAGACCGGGAGATGATCGCTCGCGGCAGGGCGCTGGAAGTCGTCTCACACACGTCCTCCACCCTAGCTTCCGACTCCCAGGTGGACCTGCGCGGCCCCCGTAGACTGGTGGAGACCCCGACCCAGGAGCCACATGTCTCGTCTTTCCCTCACGCCCCGTATCCGCTACCTGCTGGGACGTGCCCGCCGCATCGACGTCGGATCGGTGGTGGAACGGGCCAAAGAGGCTTCGGAGCAACACCACAAGGCTGTGCCCGGCATCGTCGTGGACATGCTGTGGTCCGCCGCCCGCCACAACGTCGGATTCCAGGACTACATCGACTACGACTTCGCGATGCTCACCAAGGCCGAACGCGAGACGTACATGACGCACCCGGTGTCGAACCAGCTCTCGCAGCGGTACGACCACCCGGACTACCGCTGGATCTTCCAGGACAAGGTCGAGTTCGACAAGCAGTTCTCCGCGTTCCTGAAGCGCGAGTGGATGGTCGTCGAAGAGGGCAACGCTCAGGCCGTCCGTGAACTCACCGAACGCCTCGGCACGATCGTGACGAAGGAGCCGGTGGGGCAAGCGGGCACGGGTGTGCACCGCTACCACGCCGCCGATGTCGACGATTGGGAGGAGTTCCACCGCGGACTGCTGGAGCGCGGCGAACTGCTCATCGAAGAGGTGATCCGTCAGCACGATGCCCTGGCGGCCGCGTGCCCCGGCACCGTCAACACCACGCGCATCACGGCGTTCTTCGATGGCGAGAAGGCGCACATCCTCGCGATGGCGCAGAAGTTCGGACGCGGCGAGGTCAGCGATCAGATGACCTTCGGTGGCTTCTACACGATGCTCGACGAGAACGGCCACGCCATCGGCGCCGGCTACGATTCGCACGGGCACGTGCACGAGACGCACCCCGACTCCGGTTTCCGCATCGCCGACTTCCAGTTGCCGTACATGGAAGAGGTGCGGGCTTTCATCGACGAGGTCGCCCGCGTCGTGCCGCAGGTGCAGTACGTCGGCTGGGACATCGTCGTGTCCCCCGACGGCCCCGTACTCGTCGAGGGCAACTGGGGCGCCGGCGTCTATGAGAACAAGCCCAGCGTCACCGGCATCCGCACCGGTCACAAGCCCCGCTACCGCGAGGTCATCGGCTTCTGAGACACGAAGAAGGCCCCGGATGCTCGAGCATCCGGGGCCTTCTTCGTGTGTTCCGAGGGATCAGATCGCGCGGACGATTCCGAGCGGCGTGGACTCGAGGCCCTGGCCGAGGGGGTTGTCGCCGAGGATCTTCACCAGACGACGCTCACCGTCTTTGTCGAGCGTCGAACCGAGGATATTGCCACCGAGATCGTTGATGTCGACCACCGCGACCTCCGCGTGACCGCCGATGAGCTTCTTGAGGCGGGCTGCGACACCGTCAGGGTCCTTCGGTCCGAGCACGACCGCCTCGTTGTACGGCGGGATCGTGTGCTTGGTGGGTCCGTCGATCGCGCGGGCCTTGTCACCCGCGATGCGATAGAAGTCACCGCGGCGACCGAACGCCTTGGTGACCGCCGCCACGGCCGATGCGAACAGGATGCGCGGCGTACCGCACTCCCGCAGCGCCATCTCCATCGTCTCCGGCATGCCGAGCCCGATGCCGTACGGCGTGCGAGTGACGTACTTCGACAGGAACAGCGCGAGCTTGCGCGGCTTGATCTCATCGAGACGGTATGACCGCCCCTGCGTGATCGCCACGATCTTCTCGGTCACGAACAGCAGGTCGCCCGGCTGCACCGCGTCCTTGGCGTACTCGGTGATTATCGCATCGATGTCGTCCTCGGGCATGACCACACGAGTGCGCAGCGGGATGCGCGCATAGTTCTTGCCGTCGACGCTCGCCTCGAGAGCCTTGCCGTCGTTCGCCTGGCTCATTCGAGGTAGTCCCGCAGGGACTGCGAACGGCTCGGGTGACGCAGCTTCGCCATCGTCTTCGACTCGATCTGGCGGATGCGCTCGCGCGTCACGCCGAACGTGTCACCGATCTGGTCGAGGGTCTTGGGCTGACCGTCGCCCAGACCGAAGCGCATGCGGATCACGCCTGCTTCGCGCTCGGAGAGCGAGTCGAGCAGCTGCTCGAGCTGACGCTGCAGCATGGTGAATCCCACGGCGTCTGCCGGAACCACGGCCTCGGTGTCCTCGATCAGGTCACCGAACTCGCTGTCGCCGTCCTCACCGAGCGGAGTGTGCAGCGAGATGGGCTCGCGGCCGTACTTCTGCACCTCCACGACCTTCTCCGGTGTCATGTCCAGCTCGCGGCTGAGCTCTTCCGGAGTGGGTTCGCGACCGAGGTCCTGCAGCATCTGACGCTGCACGCGGGCGAGCTTGTTGATGACCTCGACCATGTGCACCGGGATGCGGATCGTGCGGGCCTGGTCGGCCATCGCACGCGTGATCGCCTGACGGATCCACCAGGTGGCGTAGGTCGAGAACTTGAAGCCCTTGGTGTAGTCGAACTTCTCGACGGCACGGATCAGACCGAGGTTGCCCTCCTGGATCAGATCCAGGAACTGCATGCCGCGGCCCGTGTAGCGCTTCGCGAGGGAGACGACGAGACGGAGGTTGGCGCCGAGCAGGTGGCTCTTCGCACGCTGGCCGTCGCGGGCAACCCACTGCAGGTCGAGTCCGAGCTGGCTCGTCTTCTCGGCCGCCGACATCGCCGACAGCTTCTCTTCGGCGAACAGACCCGCCTCGATGCGCATCGCGAGCTCGACCTCTTCGGCCGCGTTCAGGAGCGCGACCTTTCCGATCTGCTTCAGGTAGTCCTTGACGGGGTCAGCCGTCGCACCGGTGATCTGCGTCGAGTAGACGGGAACGTCTTCATCATCGTTCGACGAGATGACGATCGCGCCGGTCGGCAGCGGCTCGGTGAACTTCGGCTTGGCGTCTTCGTCCTCGTCGTCGTCGACAGCGGCCACGGCAGGAGCCTCGTCTTCTTCGACGACGTCCTCGGCCTTCTTCTTCTTGACGGGGGCGCGCTTCGCGGCAGCACGCTTCGCCGCGCTCAGCGGCGCGGGCTTCTCGGGCGCATCGGCCTCGACCGGAGCGTCGGCGGTCGTCTCTTCGGCAGCCTTCTTCGTCCGGGTGTTCTTCGTCGTGGCAGGAGTCACGTTTCGCCTTTCACGGAGCTGCTGTGTAGCCCCGGGACATTTCGGACACTAGTAAGACCCTTGTCAAGTCCAGCGCTCGAAAACACTGATTGACAACGGGTCAGAGTCCTAGTATCGCACACGTGTGGCGATGCGGACGCATTCCGACGAAGTTCTCCCGTATCGATCTCAACCGCGACCGGGCTTGTCCTCGTCGCCGGACGGACGAGAGGCGAGGTAGCGCTCCAGCTCGGCCGCCAGCTCATCGGCGCTGGGCAGGTCGCGCTCGCTGAATCCGCCCTCGTCATAGGAATCGTCGTCGGGGTTGCGCCCCGCCATGTAGGCGTCGTAGCGACGCTCGAGGTTGTGCACCATCTGCTGCAGCTCGTCGTTCCCCGCGACCTGCTCCCCCACGCGCGTCAGGTAGTCCTCACGCCGCTCCTGCACCGCGTCGAGCATCAGTACCAGGCCCGTCGAGGCCATGAGCTTCTCGGCGGCGGCGATCACGGCATCGGGATTCTCCGTCTCCGCGAGATAGTGCGGTACCAGCAGCACGAACCCGACCGCGCGCTCATCGCGCTCGATGAAACGGAACTCGAGCAGGTGCCCGGCAGTGGCCGGCACCTGGGTCCGCGGCCTCCACACCGAATGCGCAACCGTGAGGTCGCGACGGTTGCCGCTCACCGTCGTGCCGATCGGACGGGTGTGCGGCACCGGCATGGCGATCGAGTGGACCCAGTGGAGCCCGGAAACATCGAACTCCGCGGCCAGATCCAGCACCGTGCTCGCGAATGCGTTCCACGCGAAGTCCGGCTCGTAGCCGGCGAGGAGGAGGAAGGGCCGATCCAGGGCATCCGTCGCGAGGGAGAGCTCGAGCCGGGGCGGACGGAACTCGGTGAGGTGATCCTGGTCGAAGGAGATCACCGGCCGTCGAGCGCGATAGTCCAGCAGTGCATCGTTGTCGAAGACGACGATCGGCTCGGGCGACGCGGTCTCGCGCAGGTGGTCGATGAGCCCGGAGACAGCGCTGCCCGCATCGGTGAAACCGGTGAGGAGAACCACCAGGGGCAGGCCGTGCGGCACTGTCGGCGCATTCGCGACACGTTCGTGGATCTCACCGGAGAAGGGCATGCCTCCATGCTACGAGCAGGTCCGGATACCGGGGCGCGACGCATCATGCTGAGAGCGAACACTCCCATGGGCGGCGGACGACCATGCTGCGGCGAAGATCCTAGGATGGAAGACATGACGCTTCCCGTGCTCTCGCACACCACCGCTCAGTTCCCCGGAAGCGCTGCAGATGCCGCAGTGCTCGTCGTCGCCGCTCTTCCCGAGTCTGCGGAATCGCTGTCCTCCTACCCGGGCCTGGCCGACGCGCTAGCAGGTATCGGATTCACCGGCTCCACCGGATCATTCGCCCGCGTGCACCTCCCCGAGGTCGCCGCTGTGCCGTTCGCGGTCGTGGGAGCAGGCGACAAGCCCGACGCCGCCGCCGTCCGCAATGCAGCCGGTGCCGCGCTGCGCTCCCTCACCGGATTCGACCACGTCGCGCTCGGTCTCGCCGACGGTCTCGAGGGGTTCGCCGCTGCGGCGGCCGAGGGTTCCGTCCTCGGCGGTCACCGCTTCGACGGATACCGTTCCGAGAAGGGCAAGACCCGTGCCACCGCGGTCACCCTCCACGCGGCGCTCACCGATGCGGAGGCCGCACACGCCCAGGCCATCGGCGATGCTGTGGCGCTGATCAAAGACCTCGTCAATGTGCCCGCAGAGTGGCAGAGCCCCGCGCAGCTCGCGAAGAGTGCCGCCGACAGCGTCGCCGACCTCGCCGTCACGGTCGAGATCCTCGACGAGAAGGAGTTGGCGGAGAAGGGCTTCGGAGGCATCCTGGGTGTCGGACAGGGCTCCGACCGGCCGCCGCGGCTGGTTCGTCTCGACTACTCGCCCGTCGGAGCGAAGCGCCACATCGCCCTCGTCGGCAAGGGCATCACCTTCGACACGGGCGGCCTGTCGCTGAAGCCCGCGGCATCGATGGTCGGGATGAAATTCGACATGGCGGGAGCGGCCACCTCTCTCGCGGCGCTCCGCGCGATCGCCGCGCTGCAGCTCCCGGTTCATGTGACGGCCTGGCTCTGCATCACCGACAACATGCCCTCCGGGCGCGCCCTCCGTCCGGGCGACGTCATCCGCATCCTCGACGGCACGACCGTCGAGGTCCAGAACACCGATGCCGAAGGCCGGCTCGTGCTCGCCGACGGCCTGGTCGCCGCGAGTCGCGAGCAGCCGGATGTGATCATCGACGTCGCCACTCTCACCGGTGCGATCGTCGCCGCCCTCGGGCACCGCCACACGGGCGTCTTCGGCGATGATGACACCGTCGCCGAGTTCCTCGCTGCGGCCGAGCAGGTCGACGAGCCCGCCTGGCACATGCCGCTGCCGACCTACATGGAGGAGTCGCTCGATTCCCCCATCGCCGACCTGCAGAACGCGAACATGGGTGACCGGATGGGAGGCGCCTCGTTCGCCGGCCTGTTCCTGCGCCGCTTCGTCGGCCGCACTTCCGAGGCCGAGGACGCACCGCGCATCCCCTGGGTCCACCTCGACATCGCCGGCTCCGGCGAGCACGGCGGATCGCCGTACGGCTTCACGGAGAAGGGCCCCACGGGGGCGATGGTCCGATCGATCGTCGCCTTCGCCGCAGCATCCCACAAGGAGGCATGACACATGACATCCCACACCTTCGACGTCGTCGTCCTGGGCGGCGGCAGCGGCGGCTACGCCGCGGCTCTGCGTGCGAGTGAACTCGGCAAGTCCGTCGCACTCGTCGAGAAGGACAAGGTCGGCGGCACGTGCCTGCACCGCGGCTGCATCCCAACCAAGGCGCTGCTGCACGCCGCAGAGGTCGCCGAGCACGTTCGCGATGCCGCCTCCGTCGGAGTCACGGCGACGCTGGAGGGCATCGACCCCGCAGGTGTCCGCGCCTACCGCGAGGGCATCGTCGCGAAGAAGTTCAAGGGTCTCGAGGGACTCGTCAAGGCTCGCGGCATCACCACCGTCGCCGGTCTCGGCCGGCTGAACGCCGATCGCAGCGTCAGTGTCGGCGCCGATGTGTACGTCGGTGCCGACGTGGTGCTCGCGACGGGTTCCTACAGCCGTTCACTTCCCGGCCTCGACATCGGCGGGCGGATTCTCACCAGCGAACAGGCGCTCGCACTCGACGTCATCCCGGAGCGCGTCCTCATCCTCGGCGGCGGTGTCATCGGCGTCGAGTTCGCCAGTGTGTGGCGCTCTTTCGGCTCCGAGGTCACGATCATCGAAGCTTTGCCGCACCTGGTCCCGAACGAGGACATCGCCCTCAGCAAGGGCCTGGAGCGCGCATTCCGTCGCCGCGGCATCCAGTACTCGCTCGGTGTCCGCTTCCAGACGGCGACGCAGGATGACTCTTCCGTCACGGTCACGCTCGAAGACGGCAAGGAGTTCACGGCCGACTACCTGCTCGTCGCCGTCGGGCGCGGCCCCGTCACCGCCGACCTCGGATTCGAGGAGGCAGGCGTCACCCTCGACCGCGGGTTCGTGACGGTCGACGAGAACCTGCGCACCGGCGTCCCCGGGGTGTGGGCTGTGGGCGACATCGTTCCCGGCCTGCAGCTCGCGCACCGCGGGTTCCAGCAGGGCATCGCTGTCGCCGAGCGGATCGCCGGTCTGTCCCCCGCGAACATCCCCGACGTGCAGATCCCCAAGGTCACCTATTCGAGCCCTGAGGTCGCCTCGGTCGGTGTCACCGAGGAGGCTGCGATCGCCGAGCACGGCGCCGACGCGGTCGCGGCGTACGAATACAACCTCGCCGGCAACGGCAAGAGTGAGATCATCGGGACGAGCGGGCTCGTCAAGGTCGTCCGGCTCAAGGACGGCCCTGTTCTCGGCGTGCATCTGCTCGGCGATCGCGTCGGCGAGCTCATCACCGAGGGACAGCTCGCTGTCGCCTGGGAGGCCCACCCCGAGGACATCGCCCCACTGATCCACGC
>NZ_JAAUVO010000037.1:0-11451 GCF_012030385.1 Microbacterium sp. B19(2022) | reverse complement strand
GGGCGGCTGTGGGCATGCGTGTTCTCCTTCTTGCCGGGTGTGGATGCGGGGACGGGCGCATTCATGAATGACACGTTCTGCGTATCATTCGTGTATCGAGCATAGTTGATCCGTGGAGGAGGAGGACGAAGTGAACGAAGTCGAGAGCGGTCCGCCCCGCCGGAAACGAGGTCGTCCCACCGTCGATGAGCGCGTTCAGCGACGCGACGACATCATCGATGCCGCGGTCCGGCTTTTCGTCCGCGACGGGTTCGAGCAGGTGACGCTCGACGACATCGCCGCCGAGGCGCACGTGACGAAACGGACGATCTACGGATACATCGGGGATCGCACGGACATCTTCCTCGCCGCTGTCGAGCGTCTCCGCGAGCAGACCCTGCATCCGGGTCACCAGGTGGACGAGTCCCTCGCGCACGTGGCAGAAGGAGTCGTCCTGACGTTGCACTCAGACGAAGCAGTCGGCCTGCATCGGCTCATGATCGCGGAGGCTCGCCGATTCCCGGAACTCGCCCGGCGCTTCTACGAGGAAGGCCCGCAGAGCTACATCGCCGCGCTGCAGCGCCTGATGCCCGATCATGACCGCGCCCGCGCCGAGGCGCTGTTCGAGCTGCTGCTGGGGGAGCCCCACCGCCGGCGTCTGCTCGGTCTGCGCGACGCGCCCGATGCGGCAGCGGCACGTGCACAGGCGAAGGCTGCTCTGGCCGCCGTCGGACTCGCGTTCGGCCATCCGGACACGCGGGGCTGACCCCGCCGCCGCGGGGCCGACATCCATCGAACGGACGAGTACCGCGGGGTACGCACGCAATAGGCTCCGAGCATGGCCCTCGAGTCTCTCTTCCTCCGTCTCGACCGGATCGCGGGCGGGCGGCAGGCCGGCGTCGCGATCAGTGAGGCCGACCGCACTCACCCCAAGACCGTCCGAGCGTTCACGTGGATCCTCTGGCTTCTCGTCGTCGAACTCGTGATCGGGGTGGGGGCCGTCATCGTCGCGCTGCTGCTGGCGATCGACGGGGAGTCCGTCTCGTTCGCCGTCTGGATGCGAACGCTGGTCGTCCTCGCGATGACCGCGACGCTGTTCTACTTCGCCTGGCGTGCGCAGCGCGGCTGGCGGTGGGCCTATCAGCGCCTGAGACTGTTCGCGCAGATCTTTCCCGTCATCACGCTCGTGATGGCCGCCGTCCCCGGCCTGTACCCGCTCTGGATGGTGTCCGAGCAGATCGTCTTCAGCCTGATCATGATCGGCATCGCCGACTTCCTCACGAGCGATCACATGCGCCGGACCTTTGCGCGACCTCCTGCCGACGGCGAATAGCACGGCGGGGCGCGCGACGCCACTCCCTACCGCTGCCGTTCGGAGACCTGCATCCTCGACGGAGACGAGTTCAGGGGAGGATGCACCAGTGGCCAGACTGGTCCGAGTCGCACCGGATGAGGATCCGGGGTTCCGGCGTGTGCGCTCGGGTTCGGGGTTCCGCTATGTCGACCCCGCCGGCGAGACGGCTCCGGAGGCGGATCGCGAACGCATCAGCGATCTGGTCATCCCTCCCGCGTGGCATGACGTGTGGATCGCGGCGGATCCGCTCGCGCACATCCAGGCGGTGGGGATCGACGGCGCGGGACGCAAGCAGTACCTGTACCACCCGCTGTGGCGCGTGAGCCGTGATCGCCGCAAGTTCGTGCGAGCACTCGACCTCGCGGCCGCTCTGCCCAGCGCCAGAGCTCAGGTGACCAGGGCGCTCAAGGAAGAGGGACAGACCAAGGAGCGCGCTCTGGCGATCGCGTTCCGGCTGCTCGACGACGCGGCGCTCCGCATCGGCTCCGAGCGATACCTCGTGCGGCACGGCAGCCGTGGGCTCACGACACTTCGCCGGCGCGACGTGCGCGTGTCCGGCAGCGACGTGGCGTTGTCCTTCCCCGCGAAGAGCGGCCGCACCGCCTCGATCGAGATCACCGACGAGTCGCTCGCCGACGCGCTGACCGATTTCGCCGCAGGGAAGTCGGGAGCCTTCCTTCTGGCCTATCGCCGCGGTCGTCGCCGCGTGCGCATCACTCCCGCCGAGGTCAACACGTACCTCCGCGAGGTGACTGGGGCGTCTTTCACGGCCAAGGACTTCCGTACCCTGCACGGGACCGTCATCGCGGCCGATGCACTCGCGCGGATCGGCGAGCTCGACCGTCGCAAAGATCGGGACCAGGCCGAGCGACTCGCCGTGCAGGCCGCCGCGACCGCGCTCGGGAACACGACGGCCGTCGCACGCGGCAGCTACATCGATCCGCGGGTCTTCCGCCAGTACGCACGGGGACGCACGCTGGACCTCTCGGTGACGCCCGAGACGGCCATCCGACGGCTCCTGGGTGGGCCGGAGATCTCGAAGAACGTCAACCGGCGAGCTGCAGCCAGACGACAGCGATGAGCATCGGGATGAGTGGTGTGGCCACTGCGGCGATCACTGGCCACCACCGTGCACGGGAGTCCACGGTCCGAGCGCGCTCGGTGAGAGTGTCGCCTTCGCGGCGGTAGGACTGCGGGTCGAGCGGAGCGGCGGCCTCATCGCGGTACAGCAGCGTCCGTCGTCCGAACCGATCGTGCAGCGCGGCGATCACGGTGAGGAACCCGCGGAGCTCGCTCTCGTCTGTGAGGTCGACGGCGGGGAGGTACAGGTGCAGTGTGCTGTCGACGATCTCCAGATCGAGGTCGGCGCTCTCATCGAGAAGGATCGCCATCAGATCAGGCGTGAGCACATACAGCGCGTCGGTCTCGTAACCGTGCGGGACGGACACCTCGAACACATCGCTGAAGTTGCCCTCCAACCGCAGCTGCGAGCGGCCGGTCGGTCGTCGCGGAAGCAGACTGAGCGCTCCACCGCCCCGACGCGAGCGGAGCGTGATCCTCGGCGCTTCCGACGGGAGGGGGATACGCACGGCGCGCACGGTGTGCGTGGTCGCTCCCTCGCGGTCGCCGACGACGAAGATGCGCTCGACGCTGTCGAACGGGAGGCTGGTGTGGAGCGCATCGAGATGGTCCTGGGCGGTGCGGCTCCCACGGTCTATCTGCTCGTCGATGGATCCGCCCCAGATACGGTCGCCGATGTCTGCGCGGTACGTCCACCCGAGCGCCTGCGCGATGGCTTCGAGGTTCGCGCGTCGCCGTCGATGCTGCACGACTGCGAAGGTCGAGGTGGCGACGAGTACAGCGCCCGCGACGATCGTCGCCAGCTGTGCGAGGAGCAGGGCGGCACCTTCGAGCCCGAAACCCACAGGCAGCAGATAGAACGCGACGCCGGCGGCGATCGCCAGATAGGCCGCCGACGCGGCGATCAGTCGGAAACCGCCCCGCACGGGGGTTCCTGCGTGCGGGGCGGGCGTCGGTTCCGAGTGCGCGAGCACCGTCAGGGCTTGTAGACGATGGCGATGTTCAGCTGGCCGTTGTCGCGCGCCCACGCGAGCCAGCGCGGTTCGTTCAGCCCGTTGAGACGCTGGATCGGGATGACGTAGATGCCCTGATCGATCCGGCTCAGCGCGCGGAACTCCGGCTTCTTCGAGATCCAGATGGTGCCCCCGCCGTCCCACGGCTCGAGGCACGAGTACACATACCCGTGCTCGCGGAGGTTGATCCGGTCGGTCAGGCTCTCGGCCTGCTGTCGGAGCTCGGCGACGACGTCGGCGGGCACCGTGCCATCCAGGGTGAACGCGGCGACGTCGTATACGTTGCCCTCACCGAAGTCCCGCGTCGTGAGGATGGTCAGTTCCGTGACCCCCTTGTCGGAGGTGCGGGTCCACAGCGCGTGCGAGTTCTTCGCACGCTTGTTCATCAGGAACCCGCCGAAGTTCACCTTCTGGAACGAGAAGTCGTCGAGCTTCGCGGCGATCTCTGCGCGTGTCGTCATGGGGAGTGTCTCCTTGTCCGGGAGGTCGGGCGGCCTCTCCGTCGAGCGAGCCTAGATGCCCACCACCGGGCGCCGTCGGACCCCGAACGAGCCCGAACGACGCGCCGGCCGAGCGCCCCCGCAGCCTGCCATAGGCTCGACTCATGCCCGCCCCGCGCACCCTCGACGAGCTCTGCAGCGGGCTCGGGCGGATGCGCGCGGATGCCGGATCCCCCTCGTACGCGGAGATCGCACGGCGCATCGGACGGTTGCGCGGGGGAGCGGAACCGGCGAAGGTCACGGTCTACGACTGCTTCCGTCCCGGTCGACGACGGGTGGATGATCGGCTCGTCGGAGACATCGTCCGGGCGCTCGGTGGCGGGGAGGCCGAATCGGAACGCTGGAGCGAGACGGCGCGCGTGCTCAACGGCGAGCGATCCGGAGTGCATATCGAGGTGACGCATGCTCCGCGGAACGCTCCTGGCGCGGAGATCGGTCGAGAGGCGCTGTTGGCCTCGGTGCCCGCGGCGGATGTCCTGATTCTCACCGGGCTGCCGGGCGCCGGGAAGAGCACCTTCGCCTCCGCGCTGGTCGGCAGGGACTCGGTGCTCACGGTGCAGCTGCGCGAATCCGAGCCGGACCGTCCGCACGCCGACCCCATCGACGTCCTGCGGCGCATGCTGGGCGCGCTCGGAGTCCGTGCGCTGCCCTACGAGCTGCCCCGCCTGCGCGAGACATTGCAGGTCACCGCTCGCGGTACGACCGTGATCGTGGAAGACGCGGGTGACGCCCGGCGCCTCGCCGCACTGATCGCCCCCGGGGTGCGGTACGTCGTGACCTCCCGGGTCGACCTCGCCGATCTGGAGCAGCGTGTGCGACCGCAGACGCTCACCATCGCTCGTGTCGTCGTTTCTCCGATGACGGACATCGACGCGCAACGGCTCCTCGCGCATCTCATCACGGTCGAGGGGACGGCGGCGCCTCTGTCCCCCTCGGAGATCGACGTCGGCACAGACGCGCTCCAGCGCATCGTGGCCGTGGGAGGCGGTCTCCCGCTCGACCTGGTGATGCTCGCGGGGATCGTCCGTGAGCACGAGGGCTGGTCGTTCCAGGATCTCGCGTCGCGTTTCGAACACGAGCCGCGTGCTGCGCGGATCCGTCCCGTGCTCGAAGCCGCCACCCGCTCGTTGTCGCAGGGTGAGGCCGATCTGCTGGCGGACGCTGCGCTGTTGGACAGGGACATCGACGCCGCGGTGCTGCTCGCTGCCGGCGGTCCGTCGGCGGAAGCCGATCTGCATCGCCTTCATGGTCGCCATCTCGTCGAACTCCGCGACGGACATGTGCAGATCCATGCCACGGTGTTCGCCTTCGCCGCGGAGAGATCACGCTCGCTTCGACCCTCTTCGGAGCGCCGGACATTCGTGCGCACAGCAGCGGCCGCGGTGCTCGAGCGGATCCGCTCCGATCCCGACTACGCGGCGCGGGAGGTGGTGACCGTGCTCGCCGTCGCCGCGGCGGCTCGAGAGCATGCCGCCGATTCCGCGGTCGAGCAGCTCGCCATCGAAGCGCACCCCGGGCTCTCCCGGTGGTCGATGTGGAACGAGTCGCTGCGCCTGCATGACCTCGCAGCGCGCGGAGAGGGACTCGACCTCGTGCCGGAGATCGCCCTGGGCGTCGCGCACTGCGCCGAGAAGCTCGGGCGTCTGGACGAAGCGCTGATCACGCTGCATCGGGTGCGACGCATCGCCACCGGGGTGTCACTCGCGCGCACGTGGAATCAGATCGGCAACGTCCAACGGTGGATGAGCCATCTCGAAGAGGCACTGCGGTCGTACGAGCTCGCGATCGGACACGCGCGGGCGGCCGGGGATCGGATCGTGGAGGGGCGGGCGACGGGCAATCATGCCGATACGCTGCGCATCCTCGCCCGCTACCCGGAGGCACGCGACCGTTACGCGGTGGCGCTGACGATGGCGCGGGAAGAGGGCGACGATCTCAACGTCGCGGTCGTTCGCGGCAACCGGCCGCTGCTCCTCCTGGCGATCGGCCAGCTCGATGACGCGGCCGTCGAGCTGCAGGGGCTGCTCGACGAGTCGAGCGTCGACTCGCTGCCGTTCGTGCGCAGGACCTTGGCACTGGTGGCGGAGGCGACGGGAGATGACGTGCGCGCTCGCGAACTGTGCGCGACCGCGAGACAGACCCTGCGGACAGCGGGGGAGTTCGCGACCTCGGCCGACCTCGACCTGCTCGAAGCGCGGCTGGACGGGCGCGCCGGCGACCTCGTGAGAGCGCGAGCCGCCGCCGAACGAACCCTGCGCGAGGCGGAACGCGCCGGCTCGCCCCTGATCGCGACCGAGGCGGCGAACTCACTGGCCGAGATCCTGGTGCGCGCTGCGTCGATCGACTCGGGCGCAGCCCGCCCCCTGCTCGACGATGCGGCGCGGCACGCCGAGGAGGCACGGAGCATCGCCGAGGCGACCGGCGATCGTGCGGAGGTGGCGCGCAGTGACGGCGTCCTCTCGTCGATCGCGGCTGCGCGGGGCGATGAGGCGTCGGCTGAGGCACTCGCGGCGGCCTCGGCGCAGCTCTACGCGGAGATCGGCCATCGCCTGCGCGACGAGTGAGGCGTGAAGGTGGGGCCGTCTGCGTCTCGTCCGGATGCCAGGATGGAGGAATGGACACCGCCAACCTCACCCGGGAGGAGACCGCCGCGCGATCCGCAGCGGTCACCCTGCACCGCATCCGTGTCGAACTAGATCTGACGGGGGCGCCCGAGCGGGCGCGCACCGGGTTCCCGACCGTGACGACGCTCGAGTTCGATGCGACGGCGGAAAGGACCTGGCTCGACTTCATCGGCGAAGAGGTGCGCCGCGTCGAGGTGAACGGCGTCGACCAGGATGTCGTGTGGGACGGAGCCCGGATCACGCTCGCCGGTCTCGCCTCCTCGAACGTGGTGCGCGTCGAGGCGGTCGGGGCGTACAGCCGCTCCGGCGAGGGACTGCACCGCTTCCACGACCCCGCCGATGACGAGACGTACCTGTACACGCAGTACGAGCCGGCGGATTCGCGTCGTGTCATGGCGTGCTTCGAGCAACCCGACATGAAGGCCGAGTACACCTTCGTCGTCGATTCCCCCTCCGAATGGGAGGTGCTCTCCAACCAGACCGCGGCGCACACCGACCTCGGCGTCGGGGTGCAGCGGGTGGCGTTCGCCCCGACGCTGCCGATCTCGAGCTACATCACCGCGGTCGCCGCCGGCCCCTACACGCGTGTCGAGGGCGAGTGGCGGCGCGACGAGCAGCAGGTCAGCCTCGGCGTCTTCGTCCGCCGCTCGCTGGCGCCCTATCTGGAGGCCGACGAGATCCTTGAGGTCACCCGGCAGGGACTCGACTTCTTCACCGACGCCTTCGCCTACCCGTACCCGTGGGGCAAGTACGACCAGATCTTCGTGCCGGAGTACAACCTCGGTGCGATGGAGAACCCCGGTCTCGTGACGTTCACGGAGTCGTATCTCTCCCGCGGCGCGGCGACGGAAGCGCAGCGCGCCGCACGGGCGAACACGATCCTGCACGAGATGGCCCACATGTGGTTCGGCGATCTCGTCACGATGACCTGGTGGGATGACCTGTGGCTCAAGGAGTCGTTCGCCGACTACATGGGTGCGCACGCCTCCGCGGTCGCCACCCGATTCCATGACGCCTGGGTGAAGTTCGCCGCGAGCCGCAAGGCTTGGGCGTATCAGCAGGATCAGCTGCCCACGACGCATCCGATCGTGGCGGACATCACCGACCTCGAGGCGGCGAAGCTGAACTTCGACGGGATCACCTACGCCAAGGGCGCCGCGGTCCTCAAGCAGCTGGTCGCCTTCGTCGGCGATGACGCGTTCTTCGAGGGTGCTCGGCGCTACTTCGCTGCGAATGCGTTCGGGAACACCACGCTCGACGACTTCCTGGTGCAGCTCAGCGCCGTCTCCGGCCGCGACATGAGCGACTGGTCGGCGGCATGGCTGCAGACCTCCGGTGTGTCGACGCTGTGGACCGAGACGGATGACGACGGTCGGAGCTTCCTCGTCCAGACCGATCCGCGTCCGCACCGACTGCGCATCGGCCTGTACGAGCGCCTGGACGGGCGCGTCGTCCGTCGCGAGCAGCAGGAACTCGACCTGATCGGCGAGCGGACCCCGCTGGATCTGCCCGATGCCGATCTGGTGCTCCTGAACGACGACGACCTCACGTATGCCAAGGCGCGGCTCGACGAGCGGTCGCTGCGCACGGTCGAGGAGTCGCTGTCGGAGATCGAGGAGCCGCTGGCGCGGGCACTGGTGTGGTCGTCGCTGTGGAACGCCACGAGGGACGGTGAGCTCGATGCGGCGCGGTACGTGGCGATCGTGCGTACGCACGGCCCCGCGGAGTCCAACATCGGGCTGCTGGCGGGTGTCCTCGCGAACGCCGCGTACGCCATCCGGCACTTCGTGGCGGATGCGGACCGTGCTGCGGAGCAGCGCGGCTGGACGGATACCGTGTGGAGCGCGCTGCAGGCCGCCGACGCCGGCAGCGACGCGCAGCTGTCGTGGGCGCGGGCTCTCGCGACCGCATCTGCATACGACGACGTGCACCACGAGCACGTGCGCGCCCTCCTCGACGGTGACGTGCCCGCGGGTCTCGTGGTCGACCCGGATCTGCGCTGGCACCTGCTGACGGCACTCGTCACGACCGGGCACGCCGACCTCGCCGACATCAGCGCCGAGCAGGACCGCGACGACACGGGCAGCGGACGCACGGCAGCGCGACGCGCACGGGCGTCGCGGCCCGACGCCGCCGTGCGGCGCGAGGCCTGGGAGACCGCCTGGACCGACCTCACGCTGAGCAACGATCACCTCGACGCCGAGATCGACGGATTCCGTGCCGGTGGGCGCCGTGATCTGACCGAGGTCTTCGATGCGGAGTACTTCGCGCGGATTGCGGGAGTCTGGGGTGACCGCAGTATCGAGATCGCGCGTCGGCTGGTCCTCGGGTTCTTCCCCGCGGCCGATTCGCTGAGTGCCGTCGACGCCTGGATCGCCGAGAACGCGGGGGCGCCCGCGGCGCTGCGGCGGCTCGTCGTCGAGCAGCGCGACCATCTGGAACGCGATCTCCGTGTGCGCGCCGCTCAGGGCGCTAGCCACCGCGACTAAGCGGGAGCGACCTGCATCCCCATGACCGTGCGCACGATCCACGGGTGCGCACGGTCATCGTCGATGTGGGTCATCCCGAGATTCTCCGCGACGCCGCGAGAGGCGTCGTTGGCGGGATGGATGATGGCGGTGAGCAGCGTCGGCGCGAACTCCCGAGCTACGAGCTCGACGCACGCGCGCGCGGCCTCGGTCGCGTACCCCCGGCGCTGCATCGACCGGCGCACCTGATAGCCGACCTCCCGCACCGGATCGCCGTTCACGGACTGCCAGGTCAGACCACAGTCGCCGACGAACTCGCCGCCGCGCGTCTCGATGATCCACAGTCCGTGGCCGTGCTTCCGATAGCTCTCCTGCATGCGCGCGATCCACTCGGCGCTCTCGGCGCGGCTCTTGGGCGCCGGATAGAACGCCATCACCTCCGGGTCGCCGAGCAGATCGGCCATCAGGTCCAGGTCGTCCTCCGTCATCTCCCGGAAGACGAGTCGCTCGGTCGGCGGAGGGAGGAGGCGTCGTACCGCGCCGCTCACAGATCGAGCGATTCGCCGGGCTCCAGAACGAAGAACTCGCCGCCGCCCTGCTCGGTCGCCCACTGCAGCCGCTGGCGGTGCATGTTCTTCCCGATGACCGAGAGCGTCATGTCGTGGGTGCCGAAGGCGCGACGCGGCGCGACAGCGAGCACATAGTCCATCGCCTCGCCGATCTTCAGCCAGGGCGCTCCGAGCGGAGCAGCGAGCGTGCCGACCGCGACCCCCTCCGGAACCGCGTAGGAATCGCCGGGGTAGTAGAGCTCGTCGTTCACCAGCACGCCGACGTTCTCGACGACGGGCAGCGACGAGTGGATGACCTCGTGCGTGCCGCCGAAGAACCGGAGCGAGAAGCCGCCGATCTCGACGGTTTCGCCGGGGGAGACCACGGTGATGTCGTACCCCTCCGCCGCCCGGGCAACTCCGGACGGCGCGAAGATCGGCGTGCCCGGCGCCGCGCGCAGGAGCCGGTCGAAGTGATCGGAGGTCCAGTGGTCGGGGTGCTCGTGGGTGATCACGATCCCCACCAGACTGTCGAGATCGACCAGCGGTGCGGTGAAGGAACCCGGATCGATCAGCAGGGTCTTCCCGCCGGCATCGAGGCGGAGGGCGGCATGTTCGAACTTGGTGACGCGCATGAGACGAGTCAACTCCTTCAACCGGCGCACGGCAAACGGATTCTGCGCGCCACGCCCGGGAGTCAGGTCGGGGTGGCGTCGATTTGGCGGACCGAGAAATGCCATGGCATACTTGAACGGTTGTCGCGCGACGGAAACGTCCGCCAGACGGCCCCATCGTATAGCGGCCTAGTACGCTGCCCTCTCACGGCGGTAACGCGGGTTCGAATCCCGCTGGGGTCACACAACATGAGAAAGCCTCCGGTTCGCCGGGGGCTTTCTTGCTTTTCACTCTCAGATCACGGCGCGGACGCCTTCGTGAACCACAGCGCCGCGCCCGTTCCGACGGCGGCCGCTGCAGCGAGCGGGAAGTCGAGTCCGTACGCGGTGATCGCGATGATCGGCGTGACGAAGACCACGATGGCAGCGACCGTGACCGCCGTCGACGGGCGGCGCGGCACGCCGAATCGTGGCACTCTCTCGAACCGACCAAGCCACAGGGAGAGCAGCCATACGGCAGCCAGCACGACCACGAAGAACAGGGGTCGCGTCCACCACCACAGCGGACTTCCCGGCGACGGCAACGGCAACGGCAGGAGGAGCTCGATGCCGACGAGCACCATGATCACGGGGAGATGCCAGAGATAGATCGTCATCAGCCGCGAGCCGATGAGGAAGACAGTTCCCTGCGCCGCTCTGGTGCGCATGACGGCGGTCAGAGGGCGGTGCAGGATGGTCAGCGCCGCGGTCTGGATCACAGCGAGGACAGCCATCGTGGCTGTCGGCGGCCACTGGTTGCCGAGCATGCTCTGCGTGTAGCCGCCGAGAGACACGAGCGCCCACAGGGCCACGTATCCGCCCGCGATCATCAGCACGAGCTGCCACCAGGTGCGGAGTGCGAACCAGCCGTCGTAGAGGAAGAATCCGACCTGCTGTGCGAACAGCCACGCGAACAGGATGTTCGGGATGCCGGAGAGTTCCTGGCCGAGGCCATACCCCGTGGGAGGAAGGGGGTCGATGCCCAGGACGCCGCCGACGAAGAGGAACCGGAAGGCATCGACGGCCAGAGCCGCGGCGAACAGGATCAGCAGGATCCACGCACCGTGTCGCTCATGGAGCCGCATCATGGTCGGTGCCAGTGCCTGCGCGATCATGTAGGCGGCGAGGAACCACAGCGGCGACCCGACGCCGATCGCGACGGTGTCCACGAGTGCCGGATCGACGCCGAGCATCCGTGCCGCGCCGAGGACGATCGTGAAGAAGAGGAAGAG
>NZ_JAAUVO010000036.1:0-11896 GCF_012030385.1 Microbacterium sp. B19(2022) | reverse complement strand
ATCCCAGGGCAGCGGCGGCTGGTGCCGTCCGCACGGTGGGGGCAAGAGCTCGGGCTACGGTCCGCGCTCGCAGCAGTGCGGTCCGCAGGGCTGCTCCTCGAGCTTCCACTACGGCACCGACTTCGCGAACGGCTGCGGCGCCGCGATCTACGCCGCGCAGTCCGGCACCGTCGACTACGCGGGCTACAACGGCGGCTACGGCAACTACATCCGTATCCAGCACGGCGGCGGGATCGGCACCGGCTACGCACACATCCGCAACGGCGGCATCATCGTCAGGTCCGGCCAGTGGGTCCGCTCCGGGCAGGTCATCGCCTACGCCGGCAACACGGGTCGCTCGTTCGGATGCCACCTGCACTTCGAGGTCTACGACCGCGGCAACGCCATCAACCCGGTGCAGTTCCTGGCCCGGCACGGCGTCTCCGCCTGATCGCAGGCCCACCGAAACCGAAAAGACCCCCGGGCCGCTTCTGCGGCCCGGGGGTCTTTCGTGTCTGGCGACTCAGCGAGTCAGTGACCCTGCTCGCCGAAACGGACGATCGCCTCGTCGAGGATGCGCTGCGCCTCGGCGGCGTTCCCCCACTCGTCGACCTTGACCCACTTGTTGGGCTCGAGGTCCTTGTAGTGCTCGAAGAAGTGCGAGATCTCCTTCTTCGTGTAGTCGGCGATGTCGTCGATGTCCTGGATGTGTGCCCAGCGCGGGTCCTTCGACAGGACGGCGACGAGCTTGTCGTCCCCGCCGGCCTCATCGCTCATCTTCAGCACGGCGACGGGACGGACCTCGACGACGACGCCCGGGTAGATGGCGTGGTCGAGGAGCACGAGCACGTCGAGCGGGTCGCCGTCCTCGCCGAGCGTGTTGTCGAAGTAGCCGTAGTCGGCCGGGTAGCCGAAGGTCGTGTAGAGGACGCGGTCGAGGTGCACTCGTCCGGTCTCGTGGTCGACCTCGTACTTCACGCGGCTGCCGCGCGGGATCTCGATGACGGCGTCGTGTGCGCCCATGCGTGTGCTCCTCAGGAAAAGTTCGGTTGGATGCCGCGGACTAGCCTACCTGCGGCTCGCTCCGGCGCTTTCGGAGGAGACGATTCAGCAGACGGCTCATCGGGTCGCTCAGGAGCAGCAGGAACAGCCCCGTGTATCCGTTCGGCGAAGCCGCGACGGCGATCGCGAGTGCGGCGGTGAACAGGACGATCGAGGCGACATCGCCGATGGCCCCCAGGCGGATGGTCTCGGTCGACACGGTGCCGAGGTCGCGATGGCGCGCCAGGTAGAGCCATCCGGCGAGGGTGGTCACCTGCGTCATGATCAGCGTGCCGATGTACACCACGGCCTGCAGCGGGTCGGTGTCCATCTGCCCGATCATCGCGGTCGGAACCGGGAGCCACACGATCGTCGCCATCCACGCGACGTTGATCCACAGCAGGGGCCCGGTCACGAACTCCACGTCCCGGTACTGGCGATGGTGTCCCATCCAGAACGTCGCGATCAGGAGGAAGCTCAGCCCGAAGCTCAGCAGCTGACCCGAGTGCTCGTCGAAGAACTCGGCCGTGCTCTTATGGTCGGATGCGGCCTCGGACACCGACTCCATCAGGGGCAGGATGAGCAGCGTCATGGCGATCGCCACCACGGCATCGGCGAAGGCCTTGAACCGTCCGGACCGGAACGGCTGCGTGCGGGGGTGATCGTTCACGGCGTCAGGATAGTCCCGTGGTCGTGCCGCCCGCAGGAGTGTGACCGTGCCCTACCGTGGAACCGTGCCATCACTCTCTCCCGTCATCGCCGAGATCCGCCTGGCCGTGCGCACCGCGCTCGTCGACCTTCCCGAAGGGTCGACCGTGATCGTCGCGCTCTCGGGCGGCGCCGACTCGCTCGCGCTCACTGCCGCGACCGTCTTCGAGGCTCGCAGCCGGGGGATCGAAGTGCTCAGCCTGACCGTCGACCACGACCTGCAGGAGGGATCGTCCCTCATCGCCGGCACGGCGGCGGTCGCGGCGGAGGGAATCGGAGTCGACGACGCGCTGCAGACCCGCGTCGAGGTCGACAGCTCGTCCGGCTCAGGGGTCGAGGCCGCCGCTCGCGATGCCCGCTACGCGGCACTCGGCGGAATCGCACGTGCGGAAGGCGCGGCCGCCGTGCTGCTCGGCCACACTCTCGACGATCAGGCGGAGACCGTGCTCCTGGGGCTCGCGCGGGGCTCGGGCGCCACCAGCCTGCAGGGCATGGCGCCCTCGCGGGAAGACGACGACGGGCTCCGCTGGGTCCGTCCGCTACTCGGCGTGCGGCGGGAGACGACGCGGGCGTTCTGCGTGGCATCCGATCTCGAGGTCTGGGACGACCCCCACAACTTCGACGACCGTTACGCGCGGGTGCGGGTGCGGGAGCGCGTGCTGCCGGTGCTCGAGGCTGAACTCGGTCCGGGCATCGCCGAGGCCCTCGTCCGCACCGCGGAGCAGCTTCGGGAGGACGCTGAGGCCTTCGACGAGATGATCCACGAGACGATCGAGGACATCGTCGAGCATGCGGAGGCGGGGATCTCAGTGAGCGTCGCGGCGCTCGCCGCCAACCCCGCGGCACTGCGCAACCGCATCATCCGCCTCGTCGTCGACAGCGAGTTCGGGGTGAGCCTCACGAGGACGCAGACCATCGAGGTCGCGCGGCTCGTCACCGATTGGCGCGGTCAGGGGCCGATCGACCTGCCCGGGTGCGCGGCTGTGCGCCAGGGCGGCCGCATCGTGTTCACTGCATCCGGTCGCTGAGGACCCTCCGCCGAAGCGCCTGAGCCTCGCGACCGGATGCGTCGGGTGAGGTCCTACTTCTTGCCGCCGAAGAGGCCGCCGAGGATGCCGCCGAGGTCGATGCCTCCGCCGGAGCCGCCGCTCTTGCCACCGCCGAGCAGTCCGCCGATCACGTCGCCGATTCCGCCTGCCGAGCCGCCGCTGTTGCCACCGCCGAGGATCCCGCCGATGACGTCGCCGACGCCGCCCGAGCTCTCGGCTCCGGCATCCGCCTTCGCAGTCTTGTCCTTCGTCGCGTTCGCGATGAGGCCCATCACGATGGGGGCGAGGATCGGGAGGAGCTTGCCGAAGTCGATGCCGGGAGTCGCCTTCGACTCGGTGAGCTCCTTCGTGACCTCCGTCTTCTTGGAGCCGAGGATGTGCGCGACGATCTTGTCGCCGTCGGCCTGATCGATGTCGTCGACCTTCGAAGCGCCGGCCGTGCCCTCGTGCTTCTTCAGCGCGTTCTGGATGGCCGCGGAGCCCTCGTCGGTCTCTGCGTTCTTCGCGAGCCCGCCCAGCAGCACGGCGCCGCCCTGCTCGACAGCGACCTTCGCCTCGTCTCGCGAGACACCCAGTTTCTCGGCGATGTCGTCGATCGGAACCTGCTTGAGGATGTCGTCAAGAGCCATGGTGAATCCTTCCGTCCGGGGCGTCCGCCCGCATCACCGCTCACAGTAGTGCGGATCGCTGGGCATGGGGAGATCCGCCCATCGGCGGCGTCGGACGCGTGACGTAGGGTAGACGGGTCCGGGGGGAAAGGGGCATCGGTGACCGATCTCGATGTTCAGAAAGAAGCGCTCGATGCAGCGCAGGCACGGCTCACTGCGGGGGCCGCGCCGATCATCACGTCGTGCCTGTCGTTCGGAGGCACCGGGTCGTCTTCGGTCGAAGGTGCGCTGGGCGAGGCCGAGTCGCTGGTGACGCAGATCCTGTCGGCCCTCGCGCAGACGGCGACCAACTCTGCGACCGATGCGGCATCCGTGGCATCGACCTTCACCGCCAACGACGAGGCGCTCGCGCAGCAGGCGGCGCAATGAATCTGCCGGGGCTGATCGACGATCCGGCTCGCGGTGATGCGGGCGCCGTGAGTGGGTATGCGACCACGTTCTCCACGCGGGCGGCGTCGTCGCGAGAGCGCAAGGGCGATGCGGATGCGGCGCTGGCGAGCATCACGTCGATGACGGCATCTGCCGCGGATGCCCTCGGTGCACGGATCGTGCTCCTGTCGCAGCGCATGGGCGAGGCGGCTGAGGGGCTCGACGGCATCTCGACGGCGGTGTCGGCGTATGCGACCGACCTTGAGGGGCTGAAGAGCGATGCTGCGCGTCGGCTGCGTGCCGCGCAGAATGCGTACGACCACATCTTCGTGCGCCGGGCCGAGGCGTTGAGCGCGGCGAGCGAGTTCGTCACGGGCTGGGCGCTGCCGTGGGACGCGGTGCTGCCGTCGTGGATGTACGTCGACGACCCGAGCTACCTGCGTCGCTGGCAGGATGCGATCGACGACTATTACACGGCGCGGGCGTCGTACAACGCGCTCGGCGACGAGCGGGCGGAGATCGACCGGCGTGCGGTGAACGCGATCGCCGCCGTACCGCTCATCTCCGCCGTCACGCAGGGCGGGAAGGTCGGCGGTGCAGGGTTCGCTGCGGCGAGCCTCGCGTGGGCGGGGAACGTCAATGCGATCACGGCCGAGTCCCTGGCCGGTCTCGGGGATCCGGACATCATCCGTGAGACGTGGAACACGATGGATCAGGCGACGCGGGATGCGCTGCTTGCCGCATCCCCGATGATCCTCGGGAACCTCAACGGCATCCCGATCCGTGACCGGGTCACCGCGAACCACACCAACATCCGCGACGAGATCGCGCGCAGGGAAGCCGAGATCGCCCGGCTCCAGGAGAAGCTCGACGGGATGACGGCGCGGAACCACTGGAGCGCCCAGCGACGGAAGAGCCTGAGCGACGAGATCGCCGAGCTGCGGGAGCCGATCGGTGCGTGGAAGGATCTGCTCGATGAGCAGCCAGTCTGGTACGACGAGTCCGGCCGCGAACACAAGCACAGTGGAGCTCAGGTCGTCGTCTTCAATGCTGATGCGAATGCCATTGCGACCTATCACGGAGCAATCGACCCCGTCACCGGCGACATCCCGGTCTGGGTGCAGAACGTGGCGGTCTCCGTGCCGGGAACGACGACCACAATCAGTGAATTCGGTCACGGAACCGGAGCAAGTCTCTATTCCGCGGCTATCGATGCGAACGGCCCGGGGAGCGCAGTGTTCCAATGGGCTGGCGGTAGCTTTCCGCAGCTGGAAGTCCCCGGCCCCACGGATGCTTCGTACTCCCATGATCTCGCTCCGAAGCTGGTCGATTTCGTCGCGGGCATCGAACGCCCGGCCGATTCCACTCTCACCGTTATGGGACACAGTTACGGCGGCGCGACCGTGGGGTTGGCGGAGCAGGCCGGTTTGAAGGCCGACCGTATTCTCTACGTCTCTGCGGCCGGCATGGGGGCTGGGGTGGCCGGCGTCGAAGATTTCCCGTACACATCCGGCGTTCCGCACTACTCGATGATGGCTAGGAACGACGCCGTGGTGGGGATGATTCAGGGTGATCACGACGATTGGTATGCGATCCACGGCCAGTCCCCGTTGTTGGCCGACGACGTTACGCGTCTGGAGACTGGATGGATCGACCATGCAGATCCCGATAGCGCCGACCTCGAGGACTACGGCTTCCCGAATGGGATTGAGAGTCACAGCTCCGTGCTCAATCCGCGGTCGACCGCGTTTCACAACATCGTCGAGGTCATCACCGGCGGCGAGGCGATCAGTTGGGCTCCGAATGAGTACGTCACGGGTGGGTACTCCAGCATTGCGATCGATGGGATCGATGCTTCGGACTATGAGCCGCACTATGTGAGGATCGACTGATGCGGAGATGGTGGGGAATCGTTGCACTGCTCGCGTCGGTGGGCTTGATCGGAGGGTGTGCCGTGTCGGCTGACAGTCGGTTGGATGAGTTTCGAGCTGAAGGCGAGGCGATCTCGCAGCAGGTCGTGGAGTCCATTCCCGCAGCAGTGATTGCGGATGAAGCCCCGGATAGTGCCTCCGCCGGGCGGCTGGCGCAGAGCATGGGAGACACCCCTCAAACGCCCGCCTGGTGGGAAGTGAAGACCTCGGTGGTCATGCTCGACGAGCCTGCGGCGTCCGAGACCGCGGCCACAGCAATCGAAACCGCGCTCGTTGACGACGGATGGAAGAAGGCTGAAGAGTCGGGCTCCCCGGATCCGGTCTACAAGACGGATGAGTACCGACGGGACGGATGGTATGTGCGTGTCGCATGGGTACGCTCTACTCCGAAAACGATCGAGAGCTTGAGGGTCCTCGTGGTGAGCCCTGACACGATCCGTGGCGATCACGACGAGATCCATTCCTGAGCCGAACGGTGCGAAGACTGACGGGAATGATGATCGCGCTCGTCTGCGTGCTGATTCTGGGAGGATGCGCGGTGCCACCGACACCGGAGAGTCGACTCGACGAGTACAAGGCGGAGAGTGAGACGCTCGCGATGAGTGTCGTCGAGCTCATCCCCGTTCACCTGGAGCCGGCGCTCGATACTGAGCTGGAGTCGCGGGGGCAGGCGCCGCAGAACGGTGTCACCGCCGAGAAACGTCCGGGCGATCCCGCCTGGTGGCAGGCTCGGGCCTACGTCAGCCTTGCGGAGTGGGAGGGTGCAGCGGCTGAGGCGATTGCCGCCGTCACGGAGGCCATGAAGTCGGATGGTTGGACGGTGGAGCGCGTCCGCGAGACAGGCGAAGGCCGCACGATCACGGACGGCTTCCGACAGGACGATTGGTACGTGGAGATCGCGTGGGTGAAGTCTGAACCAGGCAAGGTCGAACGGTTCGACATCTCGGTTGTCAGCCCCACGACGGTGCGCGGAGACCATGATGACATCTCCTCTTGACCGAGGCCGAACAGGGAGCCAGCGCGTCCTCATGGTGAGCCCGGAGATGGTGCGCGTCGACAGCGACGAGCTGTCGTCCTGACGCATGAGGCGTCTCTGGGGTGCGTTGGCGGTGCTTGCTGCGGCATGCATCGTGGGAGGGTGTGCGATGACGGCCGAGAGTCGCCTTGATGAGTATCAGGTGCAGGCGGAAGTGCTGGCGGAGGAGATCGTGGGGATGATCCCAGCGGACCTCGCGCCGACGACGACGCCCGATGTGGAGTCCCGAGGGCGGATGCTCCAGAACCCGGTCTCCGCCGAACCGTCTGCCGAGGACTCTGTCTGGTGGCAGGTCGACACCTACGTCGAGCCGGTTCAGCGCGACGGGGCGTCTGAAGAGGCGGCGAAGGCGATCGCGGCGCAACTACTTGCAGACGGGTGGGAGCACACGGACGCTCGTGAGACGTCGGAGGGGCGACGCACCGCCGACGCCTACGGTAAGGACGACTGGTATGTCGAGGTAACGTGGGTGCGCTCCGAGGAGGGCAAGTACGAGACCATCGAGATCGGCGTGCTCAGCCCGAAGACCACCCGCGGCGACAACGACGAGATCCATTCCTGATCGCAACGGAGAACCCTGAACCGGAGCACCCGGTTCCGTCACCTAAAATCGATCCATGCGCGCCGCGGAGATCCAGGACGACCTTGCTCAGATCCTCGTCACAGAGGAGGAGATCCTCGCCAAGCTCGATGAGCTGGCGACGCAGGTCGCCCAGGACTACGAGGGCAAGGACCTGGTCCTCGTCGGCGTGCTCAAGGGGGCCGTCATGGTCATGGCCGACTTCGCCCGCGCTCTGCCGTTCCACGCCCCGATGGACTGGATGGCGGTCTCGAGCTACGGCGCCAGCACCAAGTCGAGCGGTGTGGTGCAGATCCGCAAAGACCTCGACACCGACCTCAACGGCAAGCACGTCCTGATCGTCGAGGACATCATCGACTCGGGTCTGACCCTCAGCTGGCTACTCGAGAACTTCGGATCCCGCGGCGCCGAGTCGATCGAGGTGCTCGCCCTGCTGCGCAAGCCCGAGGCCGCGAAGGTCCACATCGACTGCAAGTACGTCGGCTTCGACATCCCCACCGACTTCGTCGTCGGATACGGCCTCGACTACGACGAGCGCTACCGCAACCTGCGCGACGTCGCGGTGCTCGCCCCCCACGTCTACTCCTGACGCGCGGCACGCTACGCCGTGGGTGAACGTACAGCGACCCCCTAGGGCGCGCGCGATACGCTGATCCGATCATGGATGTGAAGAAGCTCACCCGGAATCCGCTGATCTACGTCGCGCTGATCGGCCTGCTGCTGTTCGGCGGCTTCCTGCTGATCTCGAATCTGGGTGCGCCCAAGCAGATCACGACGCAGGAGGGGCTCAAGCTCCTCTCCGGCACCACGGTCACCGAGGTCGTCAACACCGACGGCGACCAGCGCGTCGACATGACGCTGTCCAAGGCGTTCGAGGGCTCCGAGAACGTGCAGTTCTACTACGTCGACGCCCGCGCCGACGAGGTGGTCACCGCGATCAACGAAGCCGCTCCGAAGGACGGCTTCAACGACGCCGTGCCGCGTGCGACCTGGTTCGACGGCTTCCTCTCGCTCCTCCTCCCGCTCGTGCTGCTGGGCCTCCTGTTCTGGTGGCTGCTGTCGTCGATGCAGGGCGGCGGCGGCAAGGTCATGCAGTTCGGCAAGTCCAAGGCCAAGCTCGTCAACAAGGAGACGCCGACCGTCACCTTCGCCGACGTCGCCGGTGCCGACGAGGCCATCGAAGAGCTCCACGAGATCAAGGAGTTCCTGCAGGATCCCGCGAAGTTCCAGGCCATCGGCGCCCGCATCCCGAAGGGCGTGCTCCTGTACGGCCCTCCCGGAACCGGCAAGACGCTCCTCGCCCGCGCCGTCGCCGGCGAGGCAGGCGCCCCGTTCTACTCGATCTCCGGATCGGACTTCGTCGAGATGTTCGTCGGTGTCGGTGCCTCCCGTGTGCGCGACCTCTTCGGCCAGGCCAAGGAGAACGCCCCCGCCATCATCTTCATCGACGAGATCGACGCCGTCGGCCGCCACCGCGGTGCCGGCATGGGCGGCGGAAACGACGAGCGCGAGCAGACCCTCAACCAGATGCTGGTCGAGATGGACGGCTTCGACCCGAACGCGAACGTCATCGTGATCGCCGCGACCAACCGCCCCGACATCCTCGACCCGGCGCTGCTGCGCCCCGGCCGCTTCGACCGCCAGATCGGGGTCGACGCCCCTGACCTCAAGGGCCGCCAGCGGATCCTCGAGGTGCACAGCAAGGGCAAGCCGCTCTCGAAGAACGTCGACCTCGAAGTCGTCGCCCGCAAGACCCCCGGGTTCACCGGTGCAGACCTGGCCAACGTCCTCAACGAGGCCGCGCTGCTCACCGCCCGCTCGAACGCGCAGCTGGTCGACAACCGCGCCCTCGACGAGGCCATCGACCGCGTGATCGCCGGACCGCAGCGCCGCACCCGTGTGATGCGCGACAAGGAGAAGCTGATCACCGCGTACCACGAGGGTGGACACGCCCTCGCGGCGGCGGCGATGAACTACACCGACCCGGTCACCAAGATCACGATCCTGCCCCGCGGCAAGGCCCTCGGATACACGATGGTGCTGCCGCTGGACGACAAGTACTCGATCACCCGCAACGAGCTCCAGGACCAGCTGACCTACGCCATGGGCGGTCGCGTCGCGGAGGAGATCATCTTCCACGACCCCACCACCGGTGCATCGAACGACATCGAGAAGGCGACCTCCATCGCCCGCAAGATGGTGCTCGAGTACGGCATGACCACACAGGTGGGTCCGGTCAAGCTCGGCAGCGAGGGCGGCGAACCCTTTGCCGGTCGTGACATGGGCCGCGGTCGTGAGTACTCCGAGCGGGTCGCCGAGCGGGTGGATGCCGAAGTGCGCGCGCTCATCGAGCAGGCGCACAACGAGGCCTACGAGGTCATCAGCGCCAACCGCGACATCCTCGACAAGCTCGCCCTGGCGCTCCTCGAGGAGGAGACCCTCGACCACCACCAGATCGCCGAGATCTTCACCGAGGTGAAGAAGCTTCCGGAGCGCCCGCTGTGGCTGTCGAGCGAAGACCGTCCGGTGTCGGAGCGGCCCCCGATCGAGGTGCCGAAGAAGGACGTCTCGCTCGCGGCATCCGTGGAGGCGCCCACCACCGCACCCCGTGCGCAGCAGGGCTCGGCGGGAGCCGGGAACCCGCGACCCGCGACGGCGTGACGTGACCGTCGACAGGCACCGTGTCGAGCGACTCACCCGTGAGCTGCTCGAGGCCATCGGCGAAGATCCTGATCGACCGGGGCTGAAGCAGACGCCGTCGCGCATGGCCGAGCTGTACTCCGAGTTCTTCGCGGGAGTCGGAGTGGATGCCGCCGAGCCTCTTGCCCGCACCATCAGCGTCTCGCGCGGACCCGCACCGGACACGCTGCCTTCCGGGGCCGTGCTGCTGCGCGATATCCGCTTCCGCTCCGTGTGCGAGCACCACCTGCTGCCTTTCGCGGGACACGCCCACATCGCATACCTTCCGGGCGAGCAGGTCGTCGGTCTCGGGGCGCTCGTGCGCGTGGTCGAGATCCTCGCCGCACGTCCGCAGGTGCAGGAGCGTCTCGGTGAGCAGATCGCCGACACGATCGCGGAGCACCTCGACACCCGGGGAGTCCTCGTCGTACTCGATGCCTCCCACGGCTGCGTCACGATGCGTGGCGGACGGCAGAGCGAGGCGTCCACCCTCACGATCGCGGCCCGCGGGGAGTACACGGATGCCGTCGCCAGGGCCGAGTTGATCACGCTGATCGGCGCATCGGCGGGTTCCGGAGCAGCGCGCTGATGACGACGATCTGGGGCATCGTCAACGTGACCCCCGACTCGTTCAGCGATGGCGGTCGCTACCTCGACGTCGATCGGGCGGTCGCCCACGGTCTGCGACTGCGCGCCGAAGGCGCAGCGGTGCTCGACGTCGGCGGCGAGTCGACCAGGCCCGGCGCCGAACGCGTCGGCACCGACATCGAGCAGCAGCGAGTGATCCCGGTGATCGAACAGCTGGCGGCGGCGGGCGTGCCCGTCAGCATCGACACACTCAATGCGGCCACCGCGGCGGCGGCAGTGCGGGCGGGCGCGCGCATCGTGAACGACGTCTCCGGAGGGCTCGCGGACCCCGAGATGCGGGCAGCCGTCGCGGAATCCGGGGCCGACTACGCGATCGGCCACTGGCGTGGATTCTCCTCCGACATGTATGCGAACGCCGAGTACCGTCGCGTCGCGCGCGAGGTGGCGGGAGAGCTGCAGGAGCGCATGGGCGAGGCCGCGGCATCCGGAATCGCGCCGTCTCGGCTGATCCTCGACCCGGGTATCGGGTTCGCGAAAGCCGGCGCGCAGAACTGGGACGTGCTGCGCGGACTCGACGAGATCATCGCTCTGGGGCCTCGCGTGCTCATCGGCACCTCGCGCAAACGCTTCCTGGCGGAGGCGCTGCGTCGGGAGGCCGGGGCGGAAGACGAGGTCTCCGAATCCCGCCGCGATCTCGCGACGGCCGTCACGAGTGCTCTGGCTGCCCGCGCCGGGGTGTGGGCCGTGCGCGTGCACGATGTGGCCGGCACCCGCGATGCACTCGCGATCGCCCACGCCTGGGCAGGCTGAATTCCCACCCGGCCGAGGGGGTGGGCCCCCGTACGCTAGAGGTATGGATTTCCTCGATGAGATCGTTCTCTCCGGTCTGACCGTCTTCGGACACCACGGCGTCTACCCGCACGAGCGTGAAGACGGCCAGGAGTTCACCGTCGACCTACGCCTGCGGTTGTCGCTCGAGCAGGCCGCGGCCTCCGACGAGGTGGCCGACACCGTGCACTACGGGGACCTCGCCGAGAAAGTGGCGGCGGTCGTCGCGGGCGAACCGGTGAACCTGATCGAGACGCTCGCGGAGCGCATCGCCTCGGTGGCCCTCGAAGACGAGCGAGTGCAGAACGTGACGGTGACCGTGCACAAGCCGCACGCTCCGATCGCACTGAACTTCGCCGACGTGGCGGTCACCGTGAACCGCAGCCGCCCGCCGCAGGCGCTCGAGGACATCACGATATGAGCCGGGACCTCGCGAGGGC
>NZ_JAAUVO010000035.1:0-13467 GCF_012030385.1 Microbacterium sp. B19(2022) | reverse complement strand
CATCGAAGTCCTCGACGCCGAGACCGGAGCCTCCCTCGGAGTCATCAACGGCACCGCAGACGCCTACTACGTCGCCGCCGACCCCACCACCGGCACCGTCGTCAGCACCAAGTTCCACGACCTCACGGACGTCGTGAACGTCGAGGCCTTCGACGCGTCGAACGGGTTCGCCAAGCTGTGGGAGCGCACGAGCAGGGCCAACCCCCGTCAGGTCGACATCGACTCCACGAACGGCCTGCTCTACGTCGGCTACACCGGCACGACGGCTGACCGCGGCGGATTCTCCGTGCATGACCTGGCGACAGGCGCACTGCTCGGCGACTTCGCCGGGGCGAAGTACGGCAAGGACGGTTACGGCATCACAGTCGACGAGGAGCACCAGCGCGTGTTCGTCTCCAACCGCGACTTCCGCCTCAACCCGCCAGGGGAGGAACTCACCTCCGCCGCCGTCACCGTCAGCATCCGCAAGGTCGATCCCACGGACCCGACCGATCCCACGGACCCGACCGACCCCACGGACCCGACCGATCCCACCGATCCGACGGATCCCACGGACCCGACCGACCCCACGGACCCGACCGACCCGGAGACCCCGGAGTTCACGGCCCGTTCGCTGGCCGTGATCCCCTCGGCGACCGACGTCCCCGAGTCGGATGATCGACCGGTCGGGTCGGCCGTCGACAGTCGTACCGGGAACCTCTTCGTCGGCAACGAGATGCGCCCGGCGCGCGTCTGGGAGATCGACCCGGAGACGGACGCCCTGGTGCGCACGCTCGACGTGCCTGCTCCCACCGCGGCAGACGAGGGTGTGCGAGACGTTGCGCTCGACGAGTCGACGGGTGAGCTGTACGTCGCCTACTCGAACCAGTGGCTCGTGATGGACGCTGCCAGCGGCGACCTGAAGCGCGGTCCGTACGCGTTCACGGCGAACGTGCGCGGCATCGACGTCGACCCCGAGGCGGGCCTGGTGTTCGGAGCCACGCGCGGGTCGGGTGTCGAGATCATGGATGCCGCGACGGGGGCGCCGATCACCGTCACACCGGCGGGCGCGTCGCCCTGGCGTTCGCATGGCGTCGCCTGGGACGGGGTGAACGACCGCCTCTACGTCGGCACGGCGGACGCCGAGGGCTCGACCGACGGTGTCCGGGTGTTCGCCGGCGGAACGTGGGAGCTCGTCGGGACCATCCCGATGGCGAACGCTGACCTGCGCTCGCTGGCTGTGGACACCGCGAGCGGACGGCTCATCGCCGGACACCAGTCGGCGACCTTCGATGCGAGCGGGGTGTCGGTCTACTCGACCGACCCCCTCTCGCTGGTCGCCCGTCTGAGCGCTCATGCCTACGGCAACAAGGTCTACGGCGTCTCGGTGAACCCCACCGACGGCGAGATCTACGTGTCGGCGCGTGACCGGTTCCCCTCGGGCCTGATCGCGATCAGCACCGACTGAGCGGACCGACCGGCAGAGGGGATGCATCCGCCCGGGTGCATCCCCTCTGTGCTGCTCGGGCACTTCCGGAGACGGACATCTCTCCCGGTCGTAGGCTGGTGCCATGCCTGCACCGCTCACGCTGCCCCGCCTCTCGTGGGGAACTCCGTCGGCCTCTCGGCGGGCCCTTCTGGTGCACGGTCTCGGCTCGTCGGGCGCACTCATGTGGCGCCTGGGCGATGCTCTCGCAGAGGCAGGATGGCATGCGACGGCCGTCGATCTCCGCGGTCACGGCGACGCCCCGCGCTCCCTCGACTACTCCGTCGCCGCGTACGGCGCCGATCTCGCCGCCACCCGCCCAGAGCACGGCGGGGCCTGGGACGCAGTCATCGGCCATTCCCTCGGCGGCGCGGCGAGCACGGTCGCGGCCGCTTCCTCCCCCGACTGGACCCGACGGCTCGTGCTCATCGACCCCGCGATCCAGGTCGACGGACGCGACGCGGCCATCGTCCGCCGAAGCCAGGAGCGCGCCTTCGCCGACACCCGGCTCGAGGTCGTGCAGCAGGAGCATCCGCACTGGCATCCGCAGGATCAGGAGCTCAAAGTCGATGCTGTCCTCCGTGCCAGCGCATGGGCGGTGGAGCAGACCAGCGTCCAGAATCAGCCGTGGGATGTGCGTGCCGACGCCGCGCGTCTCACCGTGCCCACGCACGTGATCGGCGCCGACCCCGCCGTCTACAGCATCTTCACCGGCGACCTCGCCGCGGAAGTCCTCGCCGCGAACCCCCTGATCACCCTGTCCGTCGTCGAGGGTGCAGGACATTCGCTGCACCGCGATCGCCCGGACGAATCCGTCCGTCAGCTTCTGGAGGCACTCGTATGAGCACGTTCGATCCCACGGCCTTCCTGCCCGACGACCTTCTCGAACGGATCAGGGAGCGTGCGCCGATCCACGACCGCGAGAACACCTTCCCCCAGAAGGACCTCGATGAGCTGCGCGCCGCCGGCTACCTGTCGATCCTGGTCCCCACCGAACGCGGCGGCGCCGGGCTCGGACTCGCCGAGGCCGCGCTCCTCCAGCAGCGACTGGCGGGCGCCGCTCCGGCGACAGCGCTGGCCATCAACATGCACCTGGTGTGGACCGGGGTGGCGAAGGTGTTCTCCGACCGCGGCGTTCCGGGCCTCGAGTTCGTGCAAGACGGCGCGGTCGCCGGCGAGGTCTTCGCCTTCGGCATCAGCGAGGGCGGCAACGACCTGGTGCTGTTCGGCAGCGACACCGCCGCCGTGCCCGACGGGACCGGCGGCTACTCCTTCACCGGTACCAAGATCTTCACCTCGCTCGCCCCGGTGTGGACGCGGCTCGGCCTGCACGGCCTCGACACCACGAGCCCGGACGCGCCGAAGCTGGTGTTCGCCTTCGTCGAGCGGACGGATGCCGTCACCACCTCCGACGACTGGGACACCCTGGGCATGCGGGGCACGCAGAGCCGCACCACGCGGCTGAACGGCGCAGTGGCGGATGCGGCGCACGTCGTGCGTCGTATCGACCCCGGCCCCAGTCCCGACCCGATCGTCTTCGGTATCTTCTCGGTGTTCGAGATCCTCCTGGCCTCGGTCTACACCGGCATCGCCCGGCGCGCGCTCGAGTTGGCGGTCGCCACCGCGCAGAAGCGGCACTCGAAGAAGACCGGGCTGGCCTACAGCCAGGACCCCGACATCCGCTGGCGCATCGCCGACATGGCGCTCGCCTACGACGCACTGCCTCCGCAGATCGCGGCCCTCGCCCGGGACGTGGACGACCGTGTCGACAACGGAGCGCGCTGGTTCCCGCTGCTCTCGGGCGTCAAGCACCGCGCGATCACGATGGCCAAGCACGTCGTCGATGAGGCGATGCTCGTAGCGGGCGGCGGCTCCTACTTCTCGGCGAACGAGCTGTCCCGCCTGTACCGCGACGTGCTGGCCGGTGCCTTCCATCCCTCCGACCCCGAATCGGCGCACTCCACCGCGGCGAGCGCACTGCTGGGTCCGATCGGGTCCTGAGCGCATTCCCGCCGGTTCCGTCGGCGAAGTGCGTCGTGGCCGCGGAATCGGTTGCCTGAGACGTCACCGAGTGCGAAGATCGCACCATGGGTCCGGTGAAGAAGAATCCCACGCTCGACGCGATCTCCAAGACGATCATCGAGCTGCTCCAGGAAGACGGCCGCCGCTCGTATTCCGACATCGGTCGCGTGGTCGGCCTGAGCGAGGCCGCCGTGCGGCAGCGCGTGCAGCGTCTGACGGAGTCCGGCGTGATGCAGATCGTCGCGGTGACCGATCCGATGCAGCTGGGCTTTCCCCGGCAGGCGATGATCGGTATCCGCGTGTCGGGAGACACGCGCCACGTCGCCGAGGCGGTGGCGGCGATCGATGCCGTCGACTACGTCGTCATCACGGTCGGATCCTTCGACGTCCTCGCCGAGGTGGTCTGCGAGGACGACGACGACCTGCTGTCGCTGATCAACGACGTCATCCGCCCGATCGACGGCGTCCTCTCCACCGAGACCTTCATCTACGCGAAGCTGCAGAAGCAGCTCTACAACTGGGGGACCAGATGAACACCGCACGCACCATCCCGTCGGAGTCCGCGCTGCAGACGATGGCGAAGGACCATCTCTGGATGCACTTCGCCCGGCAGTCCACGATGGCCGAGTCCGGTGTCCCGATCATCGTCAAAGGCGACGGCCATCGGATCTGGGACGCGAAGGGCAAGGAGTACTTCGACGGCCTCGCCGGCCTGTTCGTGGTGAACGCCGGTCACGGTCGGCGACGACTGGCCGAGGCGGCCGCGGCGCAGGCATCCGAGCTGGCGTTCTTCCCACTCTGGTCCTACGCGCACCCGGCGGCGATCGAACTCGCCGACCGCCTCGCGGACGAGGCCCCGGGCGACCTGAACCGGGTTTTCTTCTCCACCGGCGGCGGCGAGGCCGTCGAGACCGCGTTCAAGCTCGCCAAGCACTACTGGAAGCTGCAGGGGAAGCCCGCCAAGCACAAGGTGATCTCCCGAGCTGTCGCGTATCACGGCACCCCGCAGGGAGCGTTGGCGATCACCGGCATCCCGGCCATGAAGTCGATGTTCGAACCGATCACCCCGGGCGGCTTCCGCGTGCCGAACACCAACTTCTATCGTGCGGCCGAGATGGGTGCGCCTGCCGACGACCTCGAGGCCTTCGGGCGCTGGGCGGCCGACCGCATCGAGGAGATGATCCTGTTCGAGGGCACCGACACGGTCGCCGCGGTGTTCCTCGAGCCGGTGCAGAACTCCGGCGGCTGCTTCCCGCCGCCTCCCGGGTACTTCGCGCGCGTCCGCGAGATCTGCGACCGCCATGACGTGCTCCTCGTCTCCGACGAGGTCATCTGCGCCTTCGGACGCCTCGGCCACACGTTCGCCTGCACGGGCCTGGGCTACGTGCCCGACATGATCACGTGCGCCAAGGGCATGACCAGCGGATACTCCCCCATCGGCGCGACGATCATCAGCGACCGCATCTACGAGCCGTTCTCGAAGGGAGACGTCTCGTTCCCGCACGGCTATACGTTCGGCGGTCACCCGGTCTCTGCGGCCGTCGCCCTGGAGAACCTCGACATCTTCGACGAAGAGGGACTCAACGCGAATGTCCGCGAGAACTCTCCGCTGTTCCGCGCCGAGCTCGAGAAGCTGCTCGATCTGCCCATGGTCGGTGATGTGCGCGGAGACGGGTACTTCTTCGGCATCGAGCTCGTGAAGGACAAGGCCACCAAGGAGACCTTCGACGGCGCCGAGTCCGAGCGGCTGCTGCGCGGATTCCTCTCCCCCGCCCTGTTCGAGGCGGGCCTGTACTGCCGCGCCGATGACCGCGGCGACCCCGTCATCCAGCTCGCGCCACCGCTCACCGTGGGGCCGGCTGAGTTCCGCGAGATCGAGCAGATCCTCCGTGACGTGCTGACGCGCGCGCAGTCGGTGCTCTAGCGGGTCGAGCCCGCCGTAGGAGTGGCGGGAGACCGTCTACTTGGAGTCGAAGTCGAAGGCTTTGAGCAGTTCGACAACGGCCTTGTCGCGTTCGTCTCCGCCCGCATCGAACATGTGGGTGACGTGCGTGCGGAGGTGATTCTCGAGCAGCAGCCGGTTCAGAGACTCGAGGGAACGCTGGATCGCACGCGACTGCGTGATGATGTCCATGCAGTACTCCTCGTTCTCGATCATCCGCGCGACGCCGCGCATCTGCCCCTCGAGGATGCTGGTGCGATGCAGGGCGCGCTTCTTGATGTCTTCGATCACGTCTCGAGGCTACCGCCCCGTGAAAGGATGACGTCATGCCGCGAACACCGATGACGCAGCTCTCGCCTGCTGACCAGGAACGCCTGCGCGCGCTCCGCCGAATGAAGGCCGTCGCCCTCGGAGCTCTGGTGTTCATGGCCGTGGTCTTCGTATTCGCCTTCGCCTTCCAGCAGCGATTCGACTGGCTCGCCTATGTCCGGGCCGCGGCGGAAGGCGGCATGGTGGGCGCGCTCGCGGACTGGTTCGCCGTGACCGCGCTGTTCCGCCGCCCGCTGGGACTGCCGATCCCGCACACCGCGATCATCCCGAGCCGCAAAGACGAGATCGGCCGGAGCCTCGGCGAGTTCGTCGAGACGAACTTCCTCGCCGGCGATGTCGTGCGCACCAAGCTGTCGAGCACACGGATCGCCCTCCGTGCCGGTGAGTGGCTGCGCGAGGCTCCGCACGCCGAGCGCGTCGGCGCCGAGGGGGCGACCATCGCGACGGCGGTGCTCAACGCACTGAGCGACGACGACGTGCGCGACCTCATCACCGACCTCGCGCGCGAGCACCTCGTCGCTCCGGAGTGGGGCCCGCCCGCGGGCGCCTGGCTCGAGAAGATCGTCGAGGCCGATGCACATCACGGCGCCGTCGACCTCGCGGTCGACAGCATCGGACGCTGGCTCGAGGCCAACGCCGAGTCGTTCGCCGGACTCGTCTCGCGCCGCCTTCCCGGCTGGGTGCCGAAGCTCGCCCATCGCTTCGTCGACGACACCGTCTACAACGAGGCGATCAAGTTCGTCCACGCCGTGCAGGCCGACCCGCGGCACCCGGCCCGCATCGCCATCGACGGCTACCTCGGCCGCCTCGCCGACAACCTGCAGAACGACCCGGCCACCCGCGCCAAGCTCGAGAACGCGAAGGCGTCGCTGTTCGACAGCCCTCGGGTCGGTGCCCTGGCCGCCGAGGCTTGGAACACCGCGAAGAACGGGCTGCTCGCGGCCCTCGCCGACCCCGAGAGCGGTCTGCGCCGACGCGCGGTGCAGGCGCTGCAAGAAGTCGGAGAACGCCTGACGACGGATGCCGCGCTGCAGACCCGCGTCGATACCTGGGTGTCCGATGCCGCCGTCTTCCTCGTCGACCGCTACCGCCACGACATCGCCTCGATCATCACCGACACCGTCGAGCGCTGGGACCCGGCCGAGACCACCGAGAAGATCGAACTCATGGTCGGCCGCGACCTGCAGTACATCCGCCTCAACGGCACGTTCGTCGGCGCCCTCGCCGGCCTCGCCATCTTCACCATCGCCCACGCCCTGATCCCCGGAGTCTGACATGGCACCCGCATCCCGACAGCTGAGTCACGACCCGCTCTGGCCGCGCGCCGGATCCTGGCCCGCCTTCAGCGGCACAGCCGATGCGGCACTGCTCGGCGTCCCGACCTGGCGTACATCGCTGTCGCCGACCGGTGCGCACGCGACACCGACCGCGATCCGCGAGGCGCTCCCCCGCTATGGCACCGCCCTGATGGGTCCGCCCGCCGTCGAACTCGACGACGTGCTGCGCATCGCCGACGCCGGAGACGTGACCGACCCCGACGGGTCCGCCGGCGAGGCGAGGGTGATCTCCCGCGTGCGCGACCTCGCCGACGCCACGGACCTCGTGATCGCGCTCGGCGGCGACAACTCGCTCACGTATCCGGTGGCCCTCGGCGCCCAGGCGACCGGGCTGATCACCTTCGACGCGCACTTCGACCTTCGCGACGGGATCTCCAACGGCACGCCGGTGCGCCGCCTCGTCGAAGACACACCTGCCGCGTCTTCGCTCGACATCGCGCGCATCGAGCCGTCCAGGATCGTGCAGATCGGCATCGCCGACTTCGCGAACTCCGCCGCCTACGCGCAGCGTGCCGCCGAGTGGGGCATCCGGGTGATCACCCTCGATGAGCTGCGTCGCCGCGGCATCGATGACGTGGTCGCCGAGGCCGTCGAGATCGCGGGCGCCGGCGAGGGGTCTCGTGTCCACCTCGACATCGACGTGGATGTCTGCGACCGCTCGGTCGCACCGGGTTGCCCGGCGAGCGTGCCGGGCGGACTCCAGGCGTGGGAGCTGCGCGCGCTCACCCGCGCGGTGGCCTCGGATCGCCGCGTCGTGAGCGCCGACATCGCCGAGGTCGACGCCACGGCCGATGCCGACGATGCCCGCACCGTCCGGCTCGCGGCGCTCTGCGTGCTCGAGCTGCTCGCGGGCCTCGCCTCCCGCCGCTGAGTCGCGCGACGCCACGACTCACACGACGGCGATGCCGTCCTTCCACACCTGACGCACCAGGGGCACGCCCGGACGGTACGCGAGGTGCACCCGGGTCGGGGCATCGAGCAGCACGAGGTCGGCGCGAGTGCCCGGTGCGATGACCCCCACGTCGTCGCGTCGGAGTGCTCGGGCACCCCCGGCCGTCGCCGCCCAGACGGCTTCGGCGGGAGTCATGCCCATGTCGCGCACGGCTATCGCGATGCAGAACGGCATCGACGAGGTGAAGCTCGATCCCGGATTCGTGTCGCACGCGAGGGCCACGGTCACGCCCGCATCGATCAGGCGGCGGGCGTCGGGGTAGGGCTGCCTGGTCGAGAACTCGACCCCCGGCAGCAGGGTGAGCACGGTGGAGCTCTGGGCGAGCGCGTCGATGTCGGCATCCGTCAGGTAGGTGCCGTGGTCGATGGACGCCGCTCCCAGCTCGACCGCGAGGCGCACGCCCTCCCCCGGTCCGAGCTGGCTCGCGTGGACGCGAGGAGCGAGTCCGCGCGCGATCCCCGCCTCGAGCACTCGCCGTGATTGCGTCACCGTGAACGCACCGGTCTCGCAGAACACGTCGATCCATTTCGCGTACGGTGCGCAGGCGTCGAGCATGGGGCCCGTGACCAGGTCGACGTATTCGTCGGGGCGGTCGGCGTACTCCACCGGAACGACGTGCGCTCCGAGGAAGGTCACCTCCGGCGTGACCTCTGCGGCGAGCCGCACGAGGCGTTCCTCGTCGGCGACGCTGAGCCCATAGCCGCTCTTGACCTCGACGGTGGTCGTCCCCTGCGCGAGCATCTCGGCGAGGAAGCCGCGGAGTCGCGCGCGCAGCTCCTCGTCGCTCGCGGCTCGAGTGGCGGCGACGGTGGAGCGGATGCCGCCGGCCGCGTACTTCTGCCCCGCCATGCGCGCCTCGAACTCCGCCGCGCGGTCGCCGGCGAAGACGAGGTGGCTGTGGCTGTCGACGAATCCGGGGATCACGGCCCGGCCGCCGGCATCCACCGTCTCGTCGGACTCCGGCGCGTCCGCGGCCGCGCCGACCCAGGCGATCCGGTCGCCCTTGATCACGACCGCCGCATCGCTCAGGGTTCCGCACGGGTCGCCTCCGATGGCGACGTTGGTGGTGAGTTCCGCGATGTTGGTGAGCAGCGTGCGCATCGCCGTTCCTCCCGTTCGAGATCCTTCGAGTGTGTCAGAGCATCGGGATGTTGAGGCCGCGCTCGCGCGCGATCTCGCGCGCGTGCTCGTACCCGGCATCCACGTGGCGCATCACACCGGTGCCCGGGTCGTTGGTGAGCACCCGTTCGAGCTTCTCCGCGGCAAGAGCCGAGCCGTCGGCGACGGTGACCTGACCCGCGTGGATCGAGCGGCCGATGCCGACGCCACCACCGTGGTGGAGAGACACCCAGGAGGCGCCGGATGCCGTGTTCAGCAGGGCGTTCAGCAGGGGCCAGTCGGCGATCGCATCGGAGCCGTCCTTCATGGCCTCGGTCTCGCGGTACGGCGAGGCGACCGAGCCCGAGTCGAGGTGGTCCCGGCCGATCACGATCGGCGCCGACAGTTCGCCCGACGCGACCATCTCGTTGAACTTCAGTCCGGCGAGGTGTCGCTCTTTATAGCCGAGCCAGCAGATGCGCGCAGGAAGGCCTTCGAAGTGCACCTTCTCGGCGGCCTTTTCCAGCCAGCGGTGCAGCGCCGCGTCCTCGGGGAAGAGCTCGGCGATCGCCCGGTCGGTCTTGTAGATGTCCTCCGGATCTCCGGAGAGAGCCGCCCAGCGGAACGGACCGCGCCCCTCTTCGAACTGCGGACGGATGTAGGCGGGCACGAATCCGGGGAAGGCGAAGGCCCGGTCGAAGCCGCCCAGCTGCGCCTCGGCGCGGATCGAGTTGCCGTAGTCGAACACGGCAGCTCCCGCGTCCTGGAACGCGACCATCGCCTCGACGTGCGCAGCCATGGATTCGCGGGACCGGCGGGTAAACTCCTCGGCGTCGCGCTCGGCTTCGGCCTTCCACTCCTCGACCCCGATCCCGATCGGCAGGTACGCGAGCGGATCGTGCGCGCTGGTCTGATCTGTCACGATGTCGATCGGCACGCCACGACGCCGCAGCTCGGGGAAGACCTCGGCCGCGTTGCCCACGACGCCGACCGAGAGGGCCTCGCCGGCCTCCTTGGCTGCGAGGACCCGTGCGACTGCCGCGTCGAGATCGGTCGTGTACTCGTCGAGGTAGCCGTGCGCGACCCGCCGCGAGAGACGCGACTCGTCGACGTCGACGATCAGCACCGCGCCGTCGTTCATGGTGACGGCGAGGGGCTGGGCGCCGCCCATCCCGCCCGCGCCGCCGGTGAGAGTGAGGGTGCCGCGCAGGGAATCCCGGCCGAGGGAGCGTGCCACCGCGGCGAACGTCTCGTAGGTCCCCTGCAGGATGCCCTGGGTGCCGATGTAGATCCAGGAGCCCGCGGTCATCTGCCCGTACATGATGAGACCGAGCTCTTCGAGGCGGCGGAACTCCGGCCAGTTCGCCCAGTCCCCCACGAGGTTCGAGTTGGCGATGAGCACGCGCGGCGCCCACTCGTGGGTGCGGAACACGCCGACCGGCTTGCCCGACTGCACGAGCAGGGTCTCGTCCGGTTCGAGTTCGTCGAGGGTGCGCACGATCGCGTCATACGCCGCCCAGCTGCGGGCGGCCTTGCCCGTGCCCCCGTAGACGACGAGATCCTCCGGGTGCTCGGCCACCTCCGGGTCGAGGTTGTTCATCAGCATGCGCTTGGCTGCTTCGGCACCCCAGCTCTTCGCGGTGCGCGTATTGCCCCGGGCCGCGCGGACGACGCGGGGACCTGACTCAGTGTTCTCAGCCATCGATGTGCTCCTTTGCGATGCGGGCGACGTCGCCCGACTGGACGAGGGCGGTGACGGCTTCCATCTCCGGAGAGAGGAAGCGGTCGGGACCGGGGCCGGCGGCGACCGTGCGAACCAGGTCGCGCACCGCGCCGGTCGCGGGTCCCGCCTGCAGCGGAGACCGCAGGTCGAGGGCACGAGCGCCGGTGAGGATCTCGATCGCGAGCACGCGTCCGAGGCCGTCGATCGCCCGGCGCAGTTTGCGGGCGGCTGCCCACCCCATCGAGACGTGGTCCTCCTGCATCGCGGAGGACGGGATCGAATCGACGGATGCCGGCACCGCGAGGCGCTTGAGTTCGGACACGATTCCCGCCGCTGCGTACTGCGCGATCATGAGGCCGGAGTCGACGCCCACCTCGTCGGCGAGGAAGGGCGGGAGGCCGTGGCTACGGGCCGGGTCCAGCGCTCGGTCGGTCCGGCGCTCCGACACCGAGGCGACATCGGCGACCGAGATGGCGAGGAAGTCGAGGACCGCCGCGACCGGAGCTCCGTGGAAGTTGCCGTTGGACTCGATGCGTCCGTCCACGGTGATGACCGGGTTGTCGATGACGCTGGCAAGCTCGCGGCCGGCGATCATCGCTGCGTGCGCGAGCGTGTCGCGGGCCGCACCGTGCACCTGGGGTGAGCAACGCAGCGAATAGGCGTCCTGCACGCGCCCGTCCTCGGGCCCCTTGTGGCTGGCGACCATCGGGGAGTCCGCCAGCAGCGCCCGAAGGTTACCGGCGGATGCGGTCTGCCCCGTCTGCGGGCGCAGCGCCATCAGGTCAGCGGCGAAGACCGCGTCGGTACCGAGCTGGGACTCCACCGACATCGCCGCAGCCACGTCGGCGGTGAGCAGGAGCATCTCGAGATCGTGCAGGGCGAGCACCAGCATGCCGAGCATGCCGTCGGTGCCGTTGATGAGGGCGAGACCCTCCTTCTCGACAAGCACGAGCGGTGCGATCCCCGCCGTCGCGAGGGCTTCGGATGCGGGGACGAGAGCACCCGATGCGTCGCGCACCTCACCTTCGCCCATCGCGGCGAGGGCGATGTGTGCAAGGGGCGCGAGGTCGCCGGAGCACCCGAGCGACCCGTACTCACGCACGACGGGGGTGATCCCGGAGTTCAACATGGCCGCATACGTCTCGACGACGACGGGACGCACACCCGTCCGCCCCGAGCTCAGGGTCTGCAGGCGCAGGAGTTGCAGTCCCCGGACGACCTCGCGCTCGACCTCGGCACCGGTGCCTGCGGCGTGAGAACGGATCAGGCTGGCCTGCAGCTGCAGGCGCCGGTCGGGGGCGATGAAGGTGGTCGCGAGGGCACCGAACCCCGTCGAGACGCCGTAGTGCGGATGCGGGTCTGCGGCGAGGCCGTCGATCACGCGACGGGTCTCTGCGACGCGGCCGAGAGCATCTGCGTCGATCTGCACGGGGACATCGTGGCGGGCGACGGCGACGACAGCGGCGGGCGAAAGTGGGGCCGCACCGACGACCATGGGAACAGGAACAGTCATGACTCGATTCCACACCCGCCGCCTCGTGAACGGCACCCGTTCGTGCGATGCTTTGTCTGTGATCCCAGACAAGCCTGATGCATCGCCGGTCGCCGGCACGCAGGTCCCTGCGGCCGACAACACGCTCCGCATCCTGAGTTATCTCGCCGGTCGGCCCGCTCCGGTGGCGGCGTCGGCGATCGCACGTGAGCTCGATCTGCCACGGTCGACGATCTACCACCTCCTCTCCACACTGGCCACTCATGGGTTCGTTCTGCATCTCCGCGAGGAGCGGCGGTGGGGGCTCGGCGCGTCGGCATTCGAACTGGCCGGCGGTTACACCCGCCAACAGCCACTCGCTCGGAGGGGCAGGCCTCTGGTGGCCGCCCTCTCCGACCGGTTGGGAGAGACCGCGCATCTTGCAGTGATGAGCGGCGGCGACGTGCTCTACATCGTCGAGGAGCGCGCGCCACGACGGCCCGCGCTCGTGACCGACGTCGGAGTACGGCTCCCGGCACACCTCACCGCGTCGGGGCGGGCGATGCTCGCTGCTCTCCCCCGCGAGCAGGTGCGTGCCCTGTACCCGGATCTGTCGGCGTTCCCCGACCGCACGGGACTCGGACCGCGCACGCCACGGGAGCTGCGGGAGCTGCTCCGCGAGGTGCGCTCACGAGGGTACGCGACGGAGAACAGCGAGATCGCGGACGGACTGCGCAGCGTGGGCGCCGCAGTTCTCGACGCCGCCGGGTGGCCGGTCGCCGCCGTGGCTGTGACCTGGGGGCGAGCGGATCTGGACGAGGCCCTTCTGGCAGCAGCTGTACAGGAGTGCGCAGCCATGCTCGAGGCTCGTCTGAAGCGGTGAGACAACGACGTCGCGGCGCGGGTTAACGCAAGAGAGCCACCCCGTATGGGATGGCTCTCTTGTTCTCATCGCGCAAAAGCTTCGGTGTAAACGCAAAATGGCCACCCAACGATGGGTGGCCATTTTGTCTAAAAGGAGTCCGGCGGTGTCCTACTCTCCCACAGGGTCCCCCCTGCAGTACCATCGGCGCTGTGAGGCTTAGCTTCCGGGTTCGGAATGTAACCGGGCGTTTCCCTCACGCTAT
>NZ_JAAUVO010000034.1:0-16190 GCF_012030385.1 Microbacterium sp. B19(2022) | reverse complement strand
GGGCGTAGCTGATGGGGGCATGGCTGCCGAACGGCGACCCGACTACGCCCCGCACCCATCAGGTGATGGCCACCGCCGCGCCGATGATGATGATGATGTCGCCGACGATGATGTACCAGGGCTCGGGGGCGTCCATCGCCTCGATCTCCTCGAAACTCAGATCCATGTGCTCACCTCCTTCGGGCGAGGTCTGCTGCGATCGATCGCGGATCACGTCGCGATGCCGATGATGGCGATGACGGCGCCGATCTTCACCGCGGCATACCAGGTCCAGAAGTCGGGGGTGTCCATCGACTCCAGTTCTTCAAAGCGCAGATCTTTTGAGATCTCCATGTGTTCTCACCTCCTCTGTCGTACCGTTCCGGGCGTCCGCCACTCAGGTGAGAGCGGCGATGATGGCGACGATCGCCATGCCCGTGCCGACTCCGTTGACGAAGTCCGTCCACTCGGATGGGGCGTCCATCGTCGGCAATTCCTCGATCCGCAGGTTCAGTGCGGTGGTCATGTCATGTCACCTCCTCTCGTCGCTTCGTGATCGGATCCGCGCCCGCCGAAAACGACGCCGCGAAGATCTGATCGATGGCTTCCGGGGCGATGCGCCCGAGCGCCGGCAGCGATCCACCCCAAGAGGTGCGTACCCGCTCGGATGCCTGCATACGCATCGATGCGCTCGGCGCATCGATGGTGCGCAGTCCCCAGCGCTGAAACAGTGTCGCGAGGCCATCGCGGATATCGAGGGGAAGCTCGGGCATGACGGCGCGGACCCAGGACCAGGCTGACGCGAGCCTCTCGGTCGAGCCCCAGCGCCGGTCGCCGTCGGCGATGGCACCCCAGATGGTCGGCAGGATCGACAGGGTCGCCGGGATCTTCCGGGCACCCGTCACCCAGGCCAGTTCGTTCGCCAGGTACCAGTGCTTCGCCGCATAGCTCTCCCGCCCGACGAGGGCCCAGCTGCGATGGCTCGCTGCGCTGAGCTGCCCCGCGAACAGACGTTCCTCGGGCGTGAGGGATCTGAGCCTGAGCCGTTCGCCCATCCGCGCTGCGCCGTTCACGATCGACTCGGCATCGTGATCGGCCGCGAGATCGACCCTGCTCCCGATCACGGGGCCGAGCACGCGGAGGATCACCTCGATCAGTCCCTCCATCTGCAGCAGTCGAGGCAGGCTGGCGGTGTGCAAGGGGTCGAGGACCGCATGATCGGGAAGCAGCGCGGGGCTGAAGAGGAGGCGACGCCCCCACGGCGTCACGAGACAGGCGACGCTGCTGACCTCAGAGCCGGTACCGATGGTCGTAGGGACGGCGACGAGGGGCGGCTCCTGGTCATGGTTGATGTCCGCCTCGGGCAGACGGACGAAGCCACTGCGTGCCGTCAGCCTGCGCAGCGGCAGGGCGAATCGCGGTGTCGTGATCAGGAGCCGTGCGATCTTCGCGGCGTCGAGGATGGTGCCTCCGCCGAGCGCCACGACCGCAGTCGCATCGTGCCCGGCGGAGACGATTCCGGCGATCGTGCCCGCGTCGACCTCCTGGGCATCGATGCGGAGTTCGGTGGCTCCCGGTGGCAGCGACGTACTCATCCCGTCGACGGCCGCATCGCGCACGACGAGTGGCCGCTCGCCCAGCGAGAGTCGGGAGAGGACGGCCGAGGTCGCTCCGCTTCCCGCCGTCACCCGTGCCGAATTGTGAGCCTCCCTCAGCGCGTTCACGCGGCGCGCTCGTGGTCGTCGATGCCGTGCAGGATCGCGGTCTCGAGTTCGTCGAGCTCCGTCCTGCCGTAGAGGTATGCGGGGATCACCTGGATGCAGCCCGGCCCCGGCTGCACGATCGCCCCTGCTTTCCGCACCGCGGCCACGACTCCCGCGATCTCACCGCCGCCGAAAGGCCGTCCGTCCCGCGCGAGAACCACGGACCGGAAGCAGCCGATCCCGCCGGTGTCGACCACGTTGGGATGTGCCGCGATCCGCGCGATCGTCCCGTCCAGCGCCGCGCCCAGCTCCTGGGAGAGACGGAGCGCATCCATTCGGTCGAACTCCGACGCGGCAGCCAGGACGGCTGCGCAGGAGGCAGGGGTACCGGCTTGCGTCTCCGCATGCACGAACATCGCGTCGCGGCTGTCGAAGACATCGCAGAGTTCCGCGGAGACGAGCACAGCCGATGCCGCCGCCGCACCGTTCGTCAGTGCCTTCGACAGCAGGAGCACGTCGGGGGCGACGGCCCAGCGCTCCGAGGCGAAGAGCAGACCGGTGCGTCCGAACCCCGTCGCGACCTCGTCGGCGACCAGTACGACGTCGAACGTCGCCCGGATCTCGGCGACGGTCGCGAGGAACTCCTCGTCGAGGGCGATCGCCCCCGATCCCTGCACGGGCTCGAGCACGAGCGCGGCAATCCGATCTCCTTCTCTCGCGAACAGCGTCCGCAGCTGCGCCCCGCCGTCATGCGGGGAGACGTGCCTCACCGCCCGCCGATCCACGCCGTACACGGACTGGCCCAGCGCCTCGCCGGTAAGGGCGAAGGCGCCGTAACTGAGCCCGTGATATCCGCCCTGTGTGCCGACGACGAGGTTTTTCTGCGGTGCGCCCTTCAGCGTAGCCGCCTGACGCACGAGCTTCATCGTCAGATCGTTCGCCGCTGCTCCGGAGGTCGCGAAGATGACACGCGCGTAGCCACCGCCCGCCCGCGCCAGGAGCATCTCTGCCGCCTCCTGGGCGTAGGAGTGCGAGGACCGGAAGAGGGAGAGGTAGGAGGCGGACCGCAACGCCGCCCCCACAGCATCGGCCACAGCCTCGTTCCCGTAGCCGAGCGGAACGTTCCAGAGCCCACTCGTCGCACAGAGCCGCGTGATGCCGTCGGCCGTGCGGACCCGCACGCCCGCAGCCGCGACCGCGTGCTCCTGCGGGCGCCCCCACATGCTGGGCGGTGTGAGGCTCTCCCAGAGTGCCGGCCGCGGCGCGGTGGCCTCGCGCATCACTCGCCGCTCCGCCCGTAGGAGACGAGATCGAGACCCGCCTGCGCGAACCTCCCGCGGACGTCCCGCAGCACCTCGGCTGCTTCTTCCGTGCGCCGTCCGAGTTCGGTGGCGAGCATCACCGACGCCGCTGCCTCGTCCCCGGTCGCCAGCAGGCACTCGGCTGCGCGCGCGGCGTCGACCCCGAGCCGGAAGCGTCTGAGGCTCACGGGATCGACCAGGATGTACTCCTCGCCGTCACCCGTCACCAGGAAAGGCGCCTCAGAGGCGACGGCCGCGGCGGCGCCCTCATCGAGAGCTCGGACGAGGTGTCCGCCGAAACCCGAGATGGCGGGCCGTGTCAGGGCACCGTCCCACTGCCGCAGCAGGTCGAGAGCGGCGACGTACCTCGCGAGCCAGGGCCTGTCGTCGAGATCCGCCTCGAGCACGCGGGGGTCGACGATCCGCGCGAACGCCCGGCCGCGGCCGGTGCTCTCCGCGGCCGTCGCCTCGACGTCGGCCCGCTCATCGCCCACGCTGCCGAGGAGGAGCCCATCGGGCCCGTCTCGATACTCGCCGGACGCGGTGACGTGCAGGCGGACCAGGTCGGCCCCGCCCTCGTCCGCACGGACGAACGAGATGCGCGAGTCCAGGAGAACCAACCCGCTGAGGAGCTGATCCACGAAGAAGCCCGACTCTCGCGCGGTGTCGGCGTCGCTGAGGAAGGCCGCGAGCCCCGCCGCCGACCCCTGGCGGACGATGGTGAGTCCGACGATGGAGAGGAACGGGGCCGCGAGGTAATCCTGCAGCTCGAAGGCGTGGCGTCCATCGAGGGTGATCTCGTCGCCGGGCTCGCGGAAGGAGCCGTCATATCCGATGGTCCGCGGATCGGCATGTCGCACAGGGGCGATCACGATGTCGCAGGGCTCCGCCGCGCGCAGCACCTCCTCGATGTGGTCTCCGGATTCGAGGAAGAACACGGCGCCCTCGACGATTCCCCGCCTTCCGCTGACGTACTGCTCGAAAGCGGTGGCCGTGCGGTGGCTCGGCCGTGATGCCGTGGTCGCGCTGTCCTGCATGTTCCCCCCAGAAGACATGGACCTTGATCGAGCACGATCTGTCCTCACCTGAGGCTATACAGCTGACGTGTGACATGCAATATTCTGCTCACAGGATTCCCGAGGTCTCGATGGGGCTGCCCGCGATGGGTCTGTCACGCCGCCCTCCCCCGATCGGATAGGATGGACAGGTTGTTCCTGGTGACGTGTCCGAGCGGCCGAAGGAGCACGCTTGGAAAGCGTGTGTTGTGCAAGCAACCGCGGGTTCGAATCCCGCCGTCACCGCCAGAAACGCATGAAGGGTCTCCGCGCAAGCGGGGGCCCTTCTTGCGTTTCTCTCCAGTACGGGAATTCGGGGAGGAGCGAGCGCCGGGATACGCCCCGGCTCACTCAGCCGTCGAAGCGCACGCCGTAGATCTGCCCACCGGGCGCCGCGGGCAGTCGCGTCATCCCGAGCCGCTCGTAGAACGCGGCCGCTCCGGCGTTGTTCGGGTCGATCCCCAGGTGCAGTCCGCGCACCCCGCGGCGGGTCAGCTCGGCGAACAGGGTCTCCATGAGACCGCGCCCCAGCCCCTGCCCCTGCGTCTCGGGGAGCAGATCGATGTGCAGATGGGCGGGGTACTCGGCGGCGTTCGGCTCGATTCCGGGGGCTCGCTCGTACCCGTACTCGACCATCCGCTCCTCCCGGGTCGCGGGCTCCGCAGACCTGGGGTATCGCTCCTGCAGCCCGGGCCACCACTCGTCGCGGAACCAGGTGTAGAAAGCGTCGGTGTCGTCCGTCGCCACGATGTACCCGATGGTGCGCTCATCGTCACTCTCGACCACCCAGGCGAGGTCGGGATGCCGCTCGGCATAGGGAACGGCGAACAGGTCGCCCCACAGCGAGTCGTCGGAGAGGACGCCGGTCGCATCTCCCCCCGCGTCGGCGGTCTGCACGCAGATCTCGTACAGCGGGGCACGATCGGTGGGGAGGTAGGGACGGATGCGCGACACGAAGGCTCCTCTGACTGAACGGTCCGGCTCAGCCTATCGGCGCGTCGACCTCGGACTTCTTCTGCTGCACCCACGGCAGCAGCCACGCCGCCAGCACGAGCACCACGCCGGCGCCGACAAGCGCACCGCCCAGCGTGTCGGTGGCCCAGTGCACCGACAGGAAGGTGCGCGAGAGTGCCATCGCCAGCACCCACAGCACACCGAGGATCGCGGTCCAGACCCGCGGGAACAGCACCCAGACCACGAGCGCGATCGTCGCCGCGTTCGCGGTGTGGCCCGACGGGAACGAGCCGTAGTCACTCACCACCAGCATGTCCTCCGGCCGCGCTCTTCCGAAGAGCTGCTTGAGCAGCTGCACCGCACCGGCGCTCGCGGCGAAGCACACGGCCGCGAACACCGCACTGCGCCACCGGCGCGCGAGCACGAGGGCGAGGATCACCAGCAGCGGCACCCCGAGGATCGCCACCCACCCGCCGCCGATCCAGTCCATGACCAGCGCGAACTGCAGCAGCCAGTCGCCCCGGATGCCGGCGACGGTCTCATTCCACCAGTGGTCGAAGCCGGGTGTCTCCGGGTAGACGAACACCACCAGGGCACCGAGCACCGTCGCGAGCGCGAGGAGGCCCACTCCCCACCACAGCAGCATCCGCCTGTCCATCGTCCCATTCTGCGGGACGCGGCCCTGCCGATCAGGGATTGAGCATCCCGACGGTCCGCGGACGCACGACGAACCAGAGCGAGAGGATGCCGATGGCGGCGCAGACCACCATGACCGAGGCCATGGTGGTCGCGGTGATCCCGGCGTCGTGGGAGAGCCAGCCCGCGACCGGTGAGATGAGCCCGGCGACACCGAAGTTGGTCGCGCCGATGATGGAGGCCGCGGTGCCGGCCGCCTTCCCGTGACGATCCAGCGCCAGCACCTGCACGTTGGGGAACGTGAAACCGCAGGCGGTCATGAACACGAAGAGCGGGATGACCGTTCCCCAGAGCCCGAGTCCGAGCTGGTCGGTGACGATGATGGCCACTCCGGCGAGCAGCAGCACGGCGGTGGAGTAGGCCATGACCCACTGCGGTCCGAACCGGGCGGCGAGACGAGAGGCGGTCTGGACGCCCGCGACGACGCCGAGCGAGTTCACGGCGAACAGCAGGCCGTACTGCTGCGCATCGAGTCCGTGCGTCACCTGGAACAGGAACGGCGATGCCGAGAGGTAGGAGAACAGGCCCGAGAAGGTCATGCCACCGATCACCAGCACACCGAGGAACACCCGATCCGAGAGCACCGAGCGATAGCGCTGCAGCATCGTCGCGCCACCGCGGTCCTGTCGGCGGGCGACGGGCAACGTCTCCGGGATGAACAGGATCGCCGAGGCCAGCATCACGATGCCGTAGGCCGCGAGGACGACGAAGATCCCCCGCCAGGGCATGAGAGTCAGCAGCCAGGAGCCGATCAGCGGCGCGATGACCGGGGCAACACCTGACACCAGCGCGAGACGCGAGAGCATGACGACCAGGCGGCGGCCGCCGAACAGGTCGCGCACGATGGCCATGGCCACGACGCCACCGGCCGCCGCTCCCACACCCATGAGCACGCGCGCGGCACTGAGCAGACCGAGGTCCGGGGCGAACGCCGCTCCGACGCTGGCCAGAACGTGCAGGGCGGTGACGGCGATCAGTGGCACACGGCGGCCGACCTTGTCGCTGAGCGGACCGACCACGAGCTGCCCGAGGGCGAAGCCGATCATCGTGCCGGTGAGGGTCAGCTGGATCGCCGCGGCCGTGGTCTGGAAGTCTTCTTCCAGCACCGGGAAGGCAGGGAGGTAGAGGTCGATCGTGAACGGCCCGAGCGCCGTGAGCGCGCCGAGGAGGATGATGTACAGCGTCCGACGGCCGAGGGAGATCGCATCCCCGGGGTGCAGCATGATGGGCGCTGTCGCCGGGTTGGCGCCGAGGGTGCGGATGGCGCCGGTGGCGGTGGAGGTGCGGATGCTGCCGGTCGCGGTGCGCTCCGGTTCTGCGGCCGGAGCGGTCTCCGACCCGTCGGGTCGCGCGGTGGAGATGGAGTCAGTGCGGGGAGCGTCGGACACGACGTCCTTCCAGAGTTCGGGGTGCCTGGTCGAATCGATTCGCCAGGGAAAGAACCCATGCTACCGCCGACCCGACCCCACCCCCCGCGATGGCTCCGGGCGGCAGGTCAGCGCGCGATGCGCTCCAGACCCTGCTCGAGGTCGGCGAGCAGGTCGCCGATGTCCTCGATGCCGACCGAGAGCCGCACGACGTTCTCCGGAACGGCGAGCTCGGTGCCACGCACCGACGCGTGGGTCATGTCCGGCGGGTACCCGATGAGGGATTCGACTCCGCCCAGCGACTCGGCCAGTTGGAACAGCGAGGTGCTCTCGGCGAAGGCCCGTGCGGCATCGGCGCCCGCGGCGAGCCCGAGCGAGAGCATCCCGCCGAAGGCGCTCATCTGCGAGGCGGCGATGGCGTGACCGGGGTGTGCCGCGAGTCCGGGGTAGTACACCTGCGCGAACTCGGGGCGCGCTGCCGCCCACTCCGCGATCGCCTGCGCGTTCTCGGAGTGCTGACGCATCCGCAGCGCGAGCGTCTTGATGCCCCGCGTGGTGAGCCAGGCGTCCAGGGGCGCGGATACCGCACCGACCGCGAACTGCTGGAACTTCACCTGATCGAAGAAGCGGTCATCGCCGAACACGACGGCGCCCCCGAGCACGTCCGAGTGGCCGCCGAGGTACTTCGTCGTGGAGTGCACGACCAGGTCGGCGCCGAGCGCGAGGGGCTGCTGCAGCGCGGGCGAGGCGAACGTGTTGTCCACGACCACGATCGCACCGGACTCGTGTGCGACCTCGGCGATCAGGGCGATGTCGACGATCTTCAGCAGCGGGTTGCTCGGCGTCTCGAGCCACACGATCTTCGTCTCGGGGCGGATCGCGGCGCGGAGCACATCCACATCCGAGAGCTCGACCGTCGTCGTGTCGATTCCCCACGGCGAGAGCACCTTGGTGAGCAGTCGATAGGTCCCGCCGTACACGTCGTTGCCGAGCAGCACGTGATCGCCCGGCTTCAGGATGCCGCGCAGCAGAGCGTCTTCGGCGGCAAGACCCGAGGCGAAGGAGAGTGCGCTCGCGCCGCCTTCGAGCGCGGCCAGCTGCGTCTCGAGCGACGACCGTGTGGGGTTGCCGGCACGGTTGTATTCGTAGCCCTCGCGGAAACCGCCGATGCCGTCCTGCACGTGCGTGGAGGACTGGTAGATCGGCGGGATGATCGCCCCCGTCGTCGGGTCGGGAGCTTGTCCTGCATGGATGGCGCGAGTGGCGAAGGCGTGGTCGGACATGCCCTCAGCCTACGACCGCCCCCGCAGCGGAGACCCTCCCGTTACGCCCGGGGTCAGGCGACGGGAAGAGAGCAACCGCGAACGTCAATCGCGGCTCGCGGCCGTCACGGCTGCGCGCGCGGCTTCTTGTTCCGAAGGTTGCTGATGCCGACACCGAGCGCGAGAAGGCTGACCAGGCCGAGGCCGACGCCGAGTCCGTTCCAGAAGGAGCTGTCCACCCACCTCGTCACGATGAACACAAGCAGGAACAGCGAGCCGATGAACAGGTACCAGTCGATCTTCACAAGGACGACACTACCCGCGGTGCACCACGAGCGTTGCCGCGGCGGGGAGAGTGGTCGACGCCTCAGCGGGAGAGGTACCCGAGCAGATCCTGTCGCGTCAGCACCGTGTGCGGCTTGCCGTCTTCCGTGACCAGCAGGGCATCGGCGTCGGCGAGCGCCGTCTTCGCCTGGGCGACGGAGGCATGGATGCCGATGAGCGGGAGCCGCTCCCCCACGTGCGCTCCGACGGCATCGGTCGCGCTCGCCTCGCCCCGGAACAGCAGGTCGAGCAGCCCCTTCTCGTCGACCGTGCCGACGACCTCGCCCATCATGACGGGCGGTTCGGCGCTGAGCACGACCAGCTGCGAGACGTCGTACTGCGTCATCATCCCGATGGCCTCGAGAACCGTGTCGGTCGGATGCGCGTGCACGAGGTCGGGGATGCCCTCGCCCTGTCGCGACGGCCGCGCGGCGAGCACGTCGGCGACGGTCTCCCCCTCTTCCACGTCGCTGAACCCGTAGGAGCGCATCCATCCGTCATTGAAGATCTTCCCGAGATAGCCGCGACCGCCGTCCGGCAGGAGGACGACCATCACGGCATCTGCGGGCAGTTCGCGCGCGACGCGCAGGGCGCCGACGACGGCCATGCCGCTCGATCCGCCGACGAGTATGCCCTCCTCGCGGGCGAGCCGCCTTGTCATGGCGAACGAGTCCGCATCGCCCACCGCCACGATCTCGTGCGGGACGGTCGGGTCGTAGGCGCCCGGCCAGATATCCTCCCCGACGCCCTCGACGAGGTAGGGACGACCGGTGCCACCGCTGTAGACGCTGCCCTCGGGATCGACGCCGACGATGCGCACCTGCCCCTCCGACACCTCGCGGAGATAGCGCCCGGTCCCCGTGATCGTGCCGCCCGTGCCGACGCCGGCCACGAAGTGCGTGACCTGCCCCTCGGTGTCGCGCCAGATCTCCGGCCCTGTGGTCTCGTAGTGGCTGCGCGGACCGTTGGGGTTCTCGTACTGGTTCGGCTTGAACGCGCCGGGGATCTCACGGGCGAGTCGGTCGCTGACGCTGTAGTACGACTCCGGGCTTTCCGGCGCGACCGACGTGGGCGTCACCACGACCTCCGCGCCGTAGGCCCGCAGCACGTCGATCTTGTCGTCGCCCACCTTGTCGGGCAGCACGAACACGCACTTGTAGCCGCGCTGCTGGGCGACGAGTGCCAGGCCCACTCCGGTGTTGCCGCTGGTGGGTTCGACGATCGTGCCGCCGGGCTTCAGGTCGCCGGAGGCCTCGGCGGCATCGATGATGCGCGCGGCGATGCGATCCTTCGACGACCCGCCCGGGTTCAGGTACTCGAGCTTCACGAGCACCGTGCACGCGACGCCCTCGGTGACGTGAGTGAGCTTCACGAGGGGCGTGTCGCCGACGAGGTCGACGATCGAGTCTGCGTACTTCATGACTTCAGGGTAGACGCGCGGATGCCGCGGGCGGGGCTGTGTTTCGCCCACCCGCGGCATCCGTTCTCACGAAAGGCCCCCTGTGTCTTCCGAAGCGTCAGCCCTTCGTCGATCCGGCGAGCAGGCCGCGCACGAAGTACCGCTGCAGCGCGAAGAACACGATGAGCGGGACGATGATCGAGACGAAAGCACCCGCAGTGAGCAGGTACCAGCCCTCACCACGTCCGGTGATCTCGGCGAGCACCTTCGTGATCGGAGAGGCGGCGCCGTCGGCGAACACGAGGGCCACGAGCAGGTCGTTCCAGACCCAGAGGAACTGGAAGATCGCGACCGACGCGATCGCCGGCATCGTGAGCGGGAGCACCACGCGGAAGAAGATCTGTCCGCGCGATGCGCCGTCGACGCGTGCGGCCTCGATGATCTCGCCGGGGATCTCCGACATGAAGTTGTGCAGCAGGTAGATCGCGAGCGGCAGCGCGAACATCGTGTGGGCGATCCACACCTGCGCATAGCCGCCGGCGACGTCGAGGCCCTCCGTCACCTGCACACCGAACAGGTTGATCCCTCGGGAGAACGACGACAGCAGGGGCACCAGAGCCATCTGGATCGGCACGATCTGCAGCGCGAACACGAAGATGAACAGCGCGTTGCGACCCTTGAACTCGATCCAGGAGAACGCATACGCCGCCATCGCCGCGATCATCAGCGGGATGAGCGTCGCCGGGATCGTGATCACGATCGAGTTGAAGAAGGACTCCAGGATCGTCAGCTGCGTGGTGCCGGACTGCAGCACCGCCGCGTAGTTGTCGAGCGTCAGTCGGGGGTCGGTGAACACGGTCCACCAGCCGGTGGTCTCGATCGCTTCCCGGTCGCGGAACGACGAGATGAAGAGGCCGAGCGTCGGAACGGTCCAGATGACGGCGATGATGATCGCGGCGACACTCGCCCAGGGCCGGCTGAGACGCTTGCGGGTGCGACCGGCCGAAGCCTCGAACCGGCCCGCGGTCGTGATGGCCCGCGTGCTGTCGCCGGTGTCTGTCTTCACGGTGTCGGTCATCGGATCTCCCGCTGCTTCTTGATCTGGCGTGCGTTGTAGATGACGATCGGCAGCACCAGGATGAACAGGATGACGGAGAGCGCAGCACTGCGACCCGCCTCGAACTTCGAGAACTGGGTGTACATCTCATTCGCCAGCACCGACGTGCCGTAGTTTCCACCGGTCATCGTGCGGACGATGTCGAACACCTTCAGCGAGGCGATCGAGATCGTGGTCAGCACGACGATGAGCGCCGGACGGATCGACGGGATCGTCACCGACTTGAAACGCTCCCAGGCGTTGGCGCCGTCGAGCTCCGCCGCTTCCAGCAGCTCGGCCGGCACGCCCTTGATGGACGCCGAGAGCACGACCATCGCGAAACCGGTCTGCACCCAGATCAGCACCACGATGAGCGCCAGGTTGTTCCAGGGCCCGTTCAGCAGGAACTGCTGCGGCTCACCACCGAACCAGACCAGGATCTGGTTGAGCAGACCGATCTGCTCGAACTCCGGGCCGCGGTAGGCGTACACGAAGCGCCAGATGATGCTGGCACCGACGAACGAGATCGCCATCGGCATGAACACCAGCAGCTTGTAGATCTTCTCCCCACGGGTCCGATCGATGAACACCGCGTACCCGAGGCCGATCATCGTGGAGAGCGTCGGGACGAGCAGCACCCACACGATCGTGTTGATCACCGAGGTCACGCCGTCGGACTGGGTGAAGATCCAGAGATAGTTGGAGAACCCGACGAAGTCGCTGCCCGTCGAGTTCCAGAACGACGCATAGACGGTCTGGATCGACGGCAGGATGAGGCCGGCGAGGAGCAGCAGAATCGCCGGGGCCATGAAGGCCACGAGCTGGATCAGGTATCCCGCGCCGTCGCGGGACCGGTAGTCCAGGAAGAAGAACAGTGCACCGACGGCGACCGCGACTCCCATGGCCCAGTAGTAGGAGTTGAAGAACCACATCACCGCGAGCGGGATGAGCAGGCACATCGCGAGGCGGATGCCGGTGTAGAGAGCACCCTTGCGCGGTGCGATGTCGACGAGCAGCAGGATCACCACCACGACCACCGCGAACGCGATGACCACGGCGAGTGCCTGGAGGATCGGCGGGAGTGTCCCGATCCATTGGAAGAACACAGTCGCGTTCATGGATTCCCCTTCATGAGACGGAGCTGATCAGCGGTCGGCGCGGCGATGCGTGGACCGGGTGTGAGAAGGAGGGCCGCCCCGCGGGGCGGCCCTCCTCATCCGATCAGCTGGAAGGCCAGCCGGTCTCGATCTGAGTCAGCACCTCGTCGGTGGAGGTCCCGTTGACCCAGGCGACGATGCCCTTCCAGAAGGTGCCGGAGCCGACAGCACCGGGCATCTGGTCCGAACCGTCGAAGCGGAACGTCACCGAGTCGTCCTGGAGGAGCTTGATCGACTCCTGCAGGATCGGGTCCTCGACCACGTCGAGGTCGACACCCTTGTTGGCCGACGTCACGCCGCCGAGGGCGAGACGGCTGTTGGCCCACTCGGGGCTGGACAGGTACTCGAGCACCTTCTGCGTCGCCTCGGAGTCGCTGAACGCGCCGACGATCTCGCCACCACCGGTGATGAGGGTCTCGTCCGGGTTCGGGCTCGGCGTCAGGAACGCCCAGACATCGCCGTCCTCGGCGAAGTTCGTTCCCTCGGGGTAGAAGCCCGACAGGAACGAGGCCTGGTGGGTCAGCCCGCACTCGCCGCTCGCGACCTTCGCGGCCACGTCACCGAACGCGGTGGAGTTGATCGAACGCACGTCGCCGAAGCCGGCGTTGACGTACTCCGGGTTCAGCAGGATCTCACCGGTGGCGTCGAACGCCTCCTTGATCTGCGGGTCGGTGAAGGGGATCTCGTTCTTGACCCACTGGTCGTAGACGTCAGGACCCGCGTTGCGGAGCACGAGGTCTTCGATCCAGTCCGTGCCCGGCCAGCCGGTCGCGACGCCGGACTCGAAGCCGGCGCACCACGGGGCAGCGCCACTCTTGTCCTTGATGGTCTGCGTCAGCGTGAGCAGCTCGTCCCAGCTGGTCGGCTCCTCGACGCCCCACTCGGCGAACTTGGTGGGCGAGTACCAGACCCAGCCCTTGACGCTCGCCATCAGCGGCGCGCCGTAGAACGTGCCGTCGTAGGTGCCGAAGTCGACCCAGCCCTGCGTCCAGTACTCCTCAGCGTTCTTCTTGACCGCCTCCGGAGCAGGCTTCAGCAGGTCGCGCGACGCGTAGTCCGCGAACAGGCCGGGCTGCGGGAAGATCGCGATGTCCGGCGGGTTGCCGCCCTGCGCGCGCGTGCCGAGCTGCGTCTCGAAGTCCTGGCTGCCCTCGTACTTGATCTCGATGTCGTTCTCCTTCTCGAAATCCGCCCAGGATTCCGCGAGGAGTTCTGCTTCGCCCTCGACGATCGTGCCGTAGATCGTGACGGTGTTGTCTCCGCCGCCACCACCGCCGCCTCCGGAGGTCCCCCCGGGAGCCCCGCATCCGGCGAGCGCGATGCCCGCGACCCCCAGCAGGGCGAGAGGCGCGTAACGCCGTGAACGCTGTGACAGAGCCATGTGAATTCTCCTCTTCGAGTACAGGGTCCCACCTGTTGCGATGCCACCCCTCGGCATCGGTAGGGAACCGATTCCAGGCCAACCTACTGGCGATCGATATCCCGGCACAACAAGGAAGGGTCACAAGCTCACAACCATTCGCCACACTTCGACGTCGCGGATGGGAGCGCTCCCTCGCTCACGGTGTGGAACCGGTTCCTTTTGATCGCTTCGAGGACTACGCTGTCACCGGCGCGGCGACCGCGCCGCCACCCACGCAACGGCGTGATCAGGTCGAGGAGGACCGATGAGCACGATCGCCGACGTCGCTGCGCGTGCCGGGGTGTCGAAGGCCACCGCGAGCCGCGCACTGAGTGGACGCGGTTATGTCTCGGAGGACACCCGTTCCCGCGTCACGGATGCCGCCCGCGAGCTGTCGTACGTCGCGCACTCGTCCGCGACGAGCCTGGCCACCGGTCGGACGCAGACCGTGGGCATCGTGATGCCGCCCGTCGACCGCTGGTTCTTCGCCGAGCTGCTGGCAGGGATCCAGGAGTCCCTGCTGATGCTCGATTACGACCTCTCGCTCTACGGGGTGCCCGAAGGATCGCAGACGCGAGAGCGGCTGCTCGAGAGTGTCCTGCCGGGCCGGCGCTTCGACGGCATCATCGCGGTGGGCATCCAGCCGAGCGCGCGCGAACTCGAACGCCTGCAGCTCACCGGGCGCCCGCTGGTGAGCGTGGGCCCATACGGCGAAGGATCCACTGCCGTCTCGATCGACGACGCCGCCGCCGCCCGCATCGCCACCGAACACCTCATCGAACTCGGGCACACCGACATCGCCTTCGTCGGGGGATCAGCCGACGAGAAAGCGCTGAGCCTCGGCGACGCCCGGCGACTCGACGGCTATCGTGGCGCGCTACAGGCCGCCGGACTCGCGGAGCATGCGCGGGTCGCCGGCGCCGCTCCCACCATGCCGGGCGGCTATGCGGCGACGGCCGGCCTGCTCGGCGACCGCCGGAACCGCCCGACCGCGATCGTCGGGGTGTGCGACGAGGCGGCCATCGGCGCGATCATCGCCGCACGCCGCCTGGGCATCGCCGTGCCGACCGAACTCAGCGTGGTCGGCATCGACGACCATCAGCACGCCGACATGTTCGCCCTGACCACGATCGGCCAATCGCCCCGCGAACAGGGACACGAGGCCGTGCGCCTCCTGATGCAGCGGATCGACCGGCCGGATGCTCCGCTCGCGCATGTGTCGGCAGCATCCGCCCTCGTGGTGCGCAACTCTACCGCCCCGCCACGCTGAACGCATCGAAAAGCGCCAGGACGCACGAAGGCCCCGGGCGAACCCGGGGCCTTCGATCAGAAACGCGTGAGCGTCGCGATTACTTGAGGGTAACCGTTGCGCCTGCCTCTTCGAGAGCAGCCTTGGCCTTCTCGGCGGTCTCCTTGTTGGCGCCCTCAAGGACAGCCTTCGGGGCACCGTCGACGACAGCCTTGGCCTCGCCGAGACCCAGCGAGGTGAGCTCGCGGACGGTCTTGATGACCTGGATCTTCTTCTCGCCAGCAGCCTCGAGGATGACGTCGAAGGAGTCCTTCTCTTCCTCAGCCTCAGCAGCGCCTGCGCCACCCGCAGCACCGGCAACGGCGACGGGAGCAGCAGCGGTGACCTCGAACTTCTCCTCGAACGCCTTGACGAAGTCGTTGAGCTCGACGAGGGTCAGGCCGGCGAACTGCTCGAGCAGCTCCTCAGTGGTGAGCTTAGCCATGATGTATCTCCTAGATAGATGGGGTTTGTAGACGAGATCGCAGGTCGCTTACGCGGCCTCTGCGGTCTCCAGCTTTTCGCGAAGAGCATCGATGGTGGCGGCAGCCTTGCCCATCGTCGCCTTCATCATGCCCGCAGCCTTCGCCAGCAGAACCTCACGGCTCTCCAGCGCGGCGTACTTATTGACCTCGTCCGCGGTGAGGGCGTTGCCCTCGAAGATGCCGGACTTGATCACGAGAAGCGGGTTGGCCTTGGCGAAGTCACGCAGAGCCTTGGCGGTGGCGACGAAGTCACCGTGCACGAACGCGACAGCCGACGGACCCTTGAGGTCGTCGTCCAGCGCGGAGATGCCAGCCTTGTTGGCGGCAATCTTGGTCAGCGTGTTCTTCACCACGGCGTACTCAGCGTCCTGACGGATGCTGTTGCGCAGCTCCTTGAGCTGGGCAACCGTCAGACCGCGGTACTCGGTCAGCAGGACGGCGTTCGAGTTCTCGAATGACTTCGTGAGCTCGGCGACCGATGCATCCTTCTGCGCCATGGTCACTCCTTGGTGTGTACGAGGCGCCGCACGGTGGTGGGGCGCCGACCTGGACCACCTGCACAGAAAAAAGCTCCGGCGCAAGCGCACGGAGCTTTGAGAAGTTCGTGTCCTGCGCGGGCCCCTGCTGTGCAGAGCTTCGATCTTGCGTGCTTGCGCACGCCTGATGACCAGCGGTCTTCGGTTGAGATAACACTACCTCACCCACCCCTGTCCCCCAAATCC
>NZ_JAAUVO010000033.1:0-26155 GCF_012030385.1 Microbacterium sp. B19(2022) | reverse complement strand
GTGGGGTGCGGTGCGTGCGGGTGTGGGGGCACAAAGAGGCCCCACCGCCATGCGCAACGGTGGGGCCTCTCGTGTGACTCAGCGGGTCACGGGTACGTCAGCGTCGCCGGTCCCTCGTTGTCGAGGCCCAGGAGATCCTGCGCCTTGCGGAGGTACACGAGCTGCTCGTCGTCGAACTCGAGCGGCTCGAGCTTCTGCGTCTCGATGGTGGTGTCCCACGCCTCACCGTCGAAGTACAGGTTCGGGCAGGCGAGGTGGCCGTCGAGGATCCAGACGCTGTCCGACTCCCGCAGCTCCGCGACGTCGAAGTCGTTGGCCTCGTAGATGTCCAGCGCCTCCTCCGCGTTCTCGGGGAACTCGCCGGGTGCGGGCGCCGTCATGAAGTCGGTGCCCTTGAGCGTGGCGCGCAGGAACCGGACGAGGGTGTTCGGGTTCTCCTGCGCCCACTGGGTGCCGGCGATCTGCACGTCGTTGGCCCAGTTGCGCAGCGACTCCACGACGATGTTCGCGCCGTGGTCCTCGAGGGCGGCGCGGTCATCCGCGTAGAACGGCTGCAGGCTGATCTTGTCGTTGACGAAGAACTCCGTCCACGACTCCGAACCCGGGCCCGGGTAGACGATCTCGGCGTTGATCGACGAGACGTCCCAGCCCTCCTCCTTCAGCACCTGCGCCCGCTGGAACTCGGCGGGGTCGCCGGGGGTTCCGGCGAGCACGATCGAGGTTCCGTCGAGGTCGTCGACGCTCTTCACGTCGGACTGCACCGCGAAGTCGAAGTTCTGCCGGCAGTAGTGCCCGGAGACGAGGTCGATCTCGACGCCGCCGCGGATGGCGTCGATCACGGTGCCGGTGGATTCGACGCCGATGTCGGCGCTGCCGCTGGCGACCGCCGCCGTGACGTTGTCGGCGGTGATGACCTCGACGGTGAGGCCCTCTTCCTCGTAGTAGCCGAGGTCGCTCGCGAGGGTGAACATCGAGTACATCGTGATGTCGGGGAAGGGGATGGCCACCGTGATGTCGGTGTCCTCCGCCGCTCCGGGTTCGCCGTCGCCGAGGTCGACGGGCTCTGCCGGTGTCGGTGTCGGCGAGGCGCAGGCGGCCAGCAGCGTCAGTGCTGCGGCTCCTCCGACCACGGCGATGCCGAGTCTGTTTCGTGTCGTGCGCATGACTCTCCATTCGGGCAAGTGCGTGCGACTCCTCCGTGGAGTGGGGCGCCTCACGCGGATTTTGGGATACGGTATCCAATTTGGAATCCGGTGTCCATGCTTTGCGGGATATCGTGCTCGAACAGGGTCTAGACGGCCGTGATGGAAATTGGATACAGTATCCCAAACAGATTCCCGCGATGAAGAGGTGAAGATGCGTGCCGCCGTGCTGAGCCGTCATGACCTGGACGGGCTGACCCTCCAGGAGACGGCCGAGCCGACGCCCGGGGAGGGCGAGGTGCTCGTGCGGGTCGACACCGTCGGCGTGAATCAGCTCGACCTCAACGTCATCGCGGGCATCGGACCGGGAGCACAGGCGCAGCTGCCCCGCATCCTCGGCATCGACCCTGCCGGCGAGATCGTCGCCGTCGGCGCCGGAGTCGACCGGAGCCGCATCGGCCAGACCGTCGTCGTGAAGCCGAACATCGCCTGCGGCACCTGCGCGCACTGCCTGGCCGGAGACGAGGCGAACTGCCCGGCGCAGACCGTCGTCGGCGTGCACCGCGATGGGGGAGCGGCCGAGTTCGTCACCGTTCCCACCCGCAACGCGATCGACCGTCACGGCCTCGACGCCGCACAGGCGACCGCGCTGGTGCACAGCGCCTCGATCGTCATCAACGCGGCCCGCACCGTCGCGCTCGCCGCCGATGACCGCGTGCTGATCACCGGCGCCGGCGGCACGCTCGGACGTGCGGCGGTGGCCATCGCCCTCGCTCGCGGCGCCGACGTGGTCGCCGCGTCACGCCGCGCCATCGCCCCCGTCGGCGATGAGCAGATCATCCAGGCATCGGATGCTGCCGCCCTCGCCTCTGCGCTGAGCGGGGGAGAGGGCTTCGACGTCGTGCTCGACGTGTCCGGCCACGCTCCGACCCTGAGCGCCGGGATCTCCGCGCTCCGCTGGGGAGGCAGGGCCGTGTTCTGTGCGGCATCCGTCGACAGCGATCTACGCATCGACGCCCGCGACTTCTACCTGTGCCGCAAGCAGCTGTCGGGTGTCGCCAGTGCGCGCTACGCCGACGTGGCCGAAGCGCTCGCGCTCGCCGGGTCGGGGGCGCTGCCCTCGCTCGTCGGCACCCGCTACGCGCTGGACGACATCGCCACGGCATATCGCGATTTCCCCCGCAAGGGCGACGGGAAGGTCGTCGTCGATGTGCGGTGACCGCCCTCGGTATCGAAGAGGAGACCACTAGTGACGAGTACTGCATCCCCGGGCGCCGGAGCGCTGGCCGGGATCCGCGTGGTCGAGCTCGGCCAGTACATCTCGGGCCCGTTCGCCGCCAAGCTGCTCGCCGATCTCGGCGCCGACGTCATCAAGGTCGAGTCGCCCGAGGGCGACCCGATGCGCCGGTGGGAGGGGCGAGCGACGATGAGCCCGCAGTTCGCCGCGTACAACCGCGGCAAGCGCGGCGTCGTCCTCGACCTCAAGAGCACCGAGGGGCTCGCGGCCCTGTTCGGTCTGGTCGACGATGCCGACATCGTGCTCGACAACTTCCGCCCCGGCGTGGCCGAGCGGCTCGGCTTCGGCCCGGAGGCCCTGCACGCTCGCAACCCGCGGGTCATCACGTGTTCGATCACCGGCTTCGGGCCGACCGGTCCCGCCGCGAAGCGCCCCGCGTACGACACCGTGATCTCGGCGACCGGCGGCATGTACAGCCAGGTGGTCCCGGCATCCACGATCCGTCCGCTCGGGCCGGCGTTCTCCGATCTGCTGTCCGGCATGTCGGCGGTGCAGGCGATGCTCGCCGCCCTTCACGCCCGCGACGTCAGCGGGGTGGGGGAGCACGTCGAGGTCACCATGGTCGGCGCGCTGCTCGACTTCCTCACCGAATCCGCCTCCGCGTTCCTCGAGACCGGCCAGGTCTCGTCTCCCGACTCGCGTCCCCGCCGTGCCCAGGCCTACGCCTGCCGGGGGTCGGACGACAAGGCGTTCGTCATCCACATGTCGGTGCCCGAGAAGTTCTGGACCGGTCTGCTCGAGGTGCTGGAGCGGCCCGACCTCGCCGACGATCCGCGCTTCTCGACCCGCGAAGGGCGCGTGCGCAACTACGACGAGCTCGACGGGGTGCTCAAGGAGATCGCCGCCACGCGGCCCCGCCAGTACTGGCTCGACCGGCTCGCCGCGCACGACATCCCGCACGGTCCGCTGAACACGATGGGCGACCTGTTCGACGATCCGCAGATCGCGAGCATGGGGCTGGTGGAAGAGATCGAGGGGCCGGATGGTGCGCTGCGCGTGCCCGTGCCCAGCATCCGATTCCAGCGATCCGGGCGTCCCGGGCTGCGCTACGCCCCGGGGCTCGGCGCCGACACCGAGGCGATCACCGGACTGCGCCCCGCATCCGAATCCGCAGACACCGAACCCGTACGAGCGAAGGAAGGGGCTGCCTGATGCCCGGCATCGACGACCTCGTCGCGATCGACGTCCACACCCACCCGCAGACCGAGGAGTTCATCGCGGCGATGGGCCAGCGGCACTCGCAGATGTCGGCGCACTTCGGGCGGGAGCGCCCGGTCGTGTCGTTCGCCGAGCAGGCGGATCAGTATCGCGATCGCAAGATGATGGCCGTGATCGTGAACTCCGACTCCGAGACCACGAGCGGCATCAAGGGCGCGCCTAACGACCTCCTCGGCAAGGCGCAGCAGGACCACCCGGATGTGTTCCTCGCGTTCGCCGGCATCGACCCGTGGAAGGGGGAGGCGGCGGTCGCCGAGATCCGTCGGATGCACGCCGAGTACGGCATCAAGGGTGTGGGCGAGCTCAACCCGTCGCGGCAGAAATTCCTCGCGAACGACCGGCGCTTCTTCCCGATCTGGGAGACCTGCGCCGAACTCGGGCTCGTGGTCATGTTCCACTCCGGGTTCCCCGGTGCCGGTGCCGGCACCCCGGGCGGTGGCGGCTATCGCCTCGAGAACGCCCGACCCGTGCCGTACATCGACGACGTGGCGGCCGAGTTCCCCGAGCTGAACATCATCAGCGCGCACCCGGCCTGGCCGTGGCACCTCGAGAACCTGGCGATGGTGTGGCACAAGTCGAACGTGTACCTCGACCTGTCCGGCTGGGCGCCGAAGTACCTGCCGCCCGAGGTGGTCCGCTACGCCGACTCGCTGATCTCCGACCGGGTGCTGTTCGGATCGGACTGGCCCGTGATGACCGCCGACCGCTGGATGGCCGAGTTCGACGAGCTCGGCCTCAAGGAGGAGTCGCGCCGGAAGATCCTGCTCGACAACGCACGCAAGCTGTTCCGACTGTGAGCGCGAAGGAAGGGGCCGATCGTGGCTGAACTGGTGATGGCCGCGGCGACCCCGCACAACCCGCTGCTGTGGCGGGCGATGCGCGAGCCGATGCCGGACGATCTCGTGGCGGTCGAGGCGAACTTCCGTCGCATCCGTGAGGCGATCACGGATGCCGGCGTCGACACGCTCATCGTGCTCGGCACCGATCACGTGCGGCAGTTCTTCTCGGACAACTCGCCCGCGTTCATCGTCGGCAAGGCCGCGTCGTATCACGGCACCTACGAGAACGAGGTGCGCACCTTCGGCATGGAGTACGCCGAGCTGACCGGCAACCCGGAGCTGGCGACGCAGATCACCGGCCGCGAGGTGCTGCCCGAGACGATCGACTTCTCGGTCTCGCACGAGTGGCGGCTCGACCACAGTTTCGTGTTGCCGCTGCAGTACGTGCGTCCCGAGCTCGACCTGCCGATCGTGCCGATCCACGCGAACTCGATCCTGCCGCCGCTGCCGACCGCCGCGCGCTTCGCCGCTCTCGGGCAGCACCTGCGCACAGCGGTCGAGTCGTGGGACAGCGACGCCAGGGTGGGGCTGCTCACCTCGGGGCACATGGCCACCGACGTCGGCGGGCCCCGCACGTTCAACGGCTCACCCGACCCGGATTTCGACGCCGAAGCGGTGGGGTGGATGCGCGACGGCGACCTCGACGGCGCGATCGCCGGATGCCGGTACGACCGCATCATGGCCGCCGGCAACGTCACCTACCAGTACGTGAACATCGTTGCCGCACTCGCCGCGGTGCAGGGGCGTCCGGCCGAGCTCGCCGAGGCGACGACCTCGCGCTTCGCCTCCAGTCCGTTCTTCCTGTGGAGGGCCGCATCGTGAGCCGGTACATGATGAACAAGTTCATCCGCGCGGTCGAGATGAGCACCGCGAACGTGAACGCCTACGTCGCCGACACCGAGGGCTTCGTCGATGGCTGGCTCGCCGGGGGAGCGGGGCCCGATGCGGTCACCGACGACCGGGTGCTGACCCCCGAGGAGCGCGAGGCGTTCGTGAACCGCGACTACGGGACGCTCTACGGTCTCGGCGCGCATCCGTATCTGCTGTGGCACTTCACCGAAGCGGTCTACGAGCACGAGTACACCGAGGGCTTCGGGTGGCGCGAGCTCGTCGAGCGCTATCGTGCCGCGATCATCCCGCACGGCGAGGTCGACGACATCCCCTGATCCGTTCCGCATCCCCGTCGGAGATTCGCAGTTCCCTCGGCCACTTTCCTGCAGAGAGGCCGAGGGAACTGCTGTTCTCCGAGCGAACTGCAGCGGGCAGGGCGCGACGGATGCCCCGCGGTGGGGTCCACGGGGCATCCGTCCTAGTGGCGCCGGCGTCGAGCGACGAGCGGGGGACCCGTCGGCATGGGGATGGACGCCGTGCGCACCGGCGATGCGGGGTCTCCTCCCCCGAGGACGACCGCACCGCCGGCGTCTTCGCTACGCCGTCAAACGACGACGGCGCAGGAGTCCGGCCCCTCCGAGGAGGAGCAGGGCTGCGGCGAGGGCGATCAGTCCTTCGGTCGGAGCGCCGCCGGTCATGGCGAGCCCTTCCGCCTGGCCGGTGGTCACCGCGCCAGAGGCTGTCGCGGCACCGGCCGACGTGCCCGGGTCCGTTCCGGGGTCGGTGCCCGGGTCGGTTCCCGGGTCCGTGCCCGGGTCAGTTCCAGGGTCGGTGCCCGGGTCCGTGCCGGGGTCCGTCCCCGGGTCAGTTCCCGGGTCGGTTCCGGGACCGGGGTCGGTCACCGTCGCCTCGCCGACCACCGAGATGGCGTTCCCGCCGATCGTGATCGGCAGCGTCACCGGCAGCCCCACCTGGGTGCCGCCGAGGATGCCGTCGGTTCCCGTGGTGGTGTTGCCTCCGGTGGTGGGTGCGGTGGGTGCGGCGGTGGTTCCACCGCCGCCGGTGACGGTGGCGTCGTCGAGGGCGGAGATCGCGTTGCCGGTCACGGCCACGGGGGCGGTGATGGGTGCGGTGATCTGGGTGCCGCCGAGGATGCCGTCGGTTCCGGTGGTGGTGTTGCCGCCGGGCACGGGCGCGGTGGGTGCCGGGGTGCCGGCCGTGCCGGATCCGGTTGCCGCGCTGTCGCCGAGCAGGGAGATCGCGTTACCCGACACCGTCACCGGTGCCGTCACGGGTGCGATCGCCTGCGTGCCGCCGAGGATGGCGTCATCGCCGGAGGTTTCCCCCGTCGTGGCGGGAGCGGAAGAGTCCCCGGTGCCGGCCGTGCCGGTTCCGGTCGCCGCGCTGTCGCCGAGCAGGGAGATCGCGTTGCCCGACACCGTCACCGGTGCCGTCACGGGTGCGACCACCTGGGTGCCGCTGCCGGTCCCGTCGTCACCGGACGTCGTGCCCGATGCCGCCGGAGCAGAGGATGCCGGTGCTGCGGCTCCCTCGCCACTCGGTGCGGCGCTTTCGGAGTCGCCGAGCAGCGACACGGCGTTGTCCGTGACGGTGATCGGTGCATTGACCGCGAGTAGCGCCTGGGTGCCGGAGAGCACGCCGTCCACACCGTTCGTGGTCACGAGAGGTGCTCCGGCCGGGGTCTCGGCCTGGGGAGCCGAGTTCTGGGGGGTTGCGGCCGGGGCACTGGTCGATGAGCTGTCGTCGAGCACGCTCACGGCGTTGCCCGACACGGTGACGGGCAGGTTCACGGTCACCACGGCCTGGGTGCCGGATGCCGTGCCCGAGGACCCACTGGTCACCGGCGCCGGAGCGGGTGCCGGAGCCGGAGCCGGAGCCGGAGCCGGAGCCGGTGCGGGGGATGGTGCCGGTGCCGGTGCGGGCGCCGCGACGACGTCGCCGAGCACGGAGATCGCATTGCCGACCGCCGAGATCGGTGCCGAGATCGCTGTCTCCGCCTGCGTGCCGGAGAGCAGTCCGTCGTCTCCGGATGTCTCGGCCGCGTTGGCGGCCGTCGCACCGAGGAGCGTGATGCCCCCGGCGATGAGCGTGCCCCACAGGGCTCGCTTGAGGTAAGTGCGCATGATCGTTTCTCCTGACTGGATGGATCGTCTGATGGGTGCGCGCGATCAGAGTGCGCGCGCAGCACGGCATCTGTCGTCCCCGGGGGAACGACGTGACGGTCCGTCAGTCAGGTGAGACGTCGGTGTCGGCGACCGGCGACGAAGGAAGCACGTCGTCGGATGCGCCGGATGTCCGCTCGCCAGCACGGAGCGGAGCAGGGTCCACGTCGCTGAGGCGCGCGTGGGCAGGGCTGGATCCTCCGCCGGGGCCGGCGGAGGAAGATGCGGGTACGGGGGCGCCCGGCGGGCTCCCGGACGGAGTGCCCGTGGGTGCCGTCGTCGTGTCTTCCGTGGCCGGGGCGGACTCGTGCGAGACGAGGTCCGCAGCCGAGAACGACACGGCGGATGCCCGCGCGGAAGCGGTGCCCGAAGCGCCGAGGATCGGTGCGGAAGTCGCCTGCGTCGCGGAGACGGCGGCGACGGTGGTCGGGCTCACGGGGGGATCGACGACACCGGTACCCGGGGTCGGATCGGGTGTCGTCGGATCGAGCGCCTCGAGCACGGGCGGCACGGTCCCGTTCGTCACCTCTCCGAGGAGAGCCGTCGTGTCGTCGACCGTTCCGACCACATCGCGCACCGCGGTGACCACGCCGAGGTCGGACACGAGTCCGCCGACGATGGGGACGCCCGCGACGGTGTCGAGGATCGGGTCGGTGATCTGCGCGACCGGCGAATCCGTCAGAACCTCGGTGACCGGGGCGACGACCGCGTCGACCGTCTCGGTGACGGCGTGCACGACCGGCGCGGTCGCAGGACCCACGACCGGGGTCTTCGCGACGGTGTTCGTCACGGTCTCGACGACGGCGGGAACGGCCTTCTGCACGGGAGCGACGACCTTCGTGACGACTGGTGCGACGACCTTGGTGACGACGGGGGTCACGGGTGCGGTGACGGCCGACACGGTTTCACTGACGATCGAGGTCAGCCCGTCGAGCGGGCCGTCCTGCTGCTCATCGGCGTGCGCGGATCCGCCTCCGAAGAAGAGGGTGAGCGTCGCCCAGGCGAGCGCTCCGACGGCACCCCAGAGGACGACGGCAGGAACGCCGCGTCGGGTGGCCGGAACGTCCACGTCGACCTCCCCCTCCGAAGGCAACGTACCTCGACGCAGGTGCATCGATTGCGGGTGACGATACTCGCGAGCAGACCGTCTGTCTAGGGGGTTTTGCGCGCGTTTCCGGGAATGTCGGGTTGTGACGCGCCCGGTGAAATCTCGGCTTGACTTTCCCCAGGTTCTACACATCCCCCTCCCGAGAGGGGCAACCTTCAATGCGCGATTTAAACTGATTCTCATCCACAGGCTGGGGAAACAGCTAAACCCTGGTCAGGACAAAGAAAAAAGTTTGAACTCACACCCATCCACGGGGTTATCCACACCCGTTGTGCACAGACACTCCGGCTTTGTCCGCACGCTTTCCACATGGTTATCCACAGGCCGTGTTGCGTGTGGAAACAGTCGCTCGTAGCGTGGGCGAGCGACCGAATGTCGGAGGCACCTGTTTCGCTGTGCGGAGCGGCACTTTTGGCCGAGAGCCACACGGCCCCGCCGTCGGAACGCCTCATCAGAACATCGCATCGGAAACGTCGCATCGAAGGGAAGACTGTGTCGATCGCCGACATCTCAGAGGAGCGGATGGGCGCGAAGCGCGCGCCGGAGCGTACGCCTCCTCACGACCTTCTCGCCGAGCAGAGCGCGCTGGGCGGAATGCTCCTCTCGAAGGATGCCGTCGCCGACGTGATCGAGACGCTCAAGGGCGCCGACTTCTACATCCCGAAGCACGAGCTCATCTTCGAGGCGATCCTCTCGCTGTACTCGCACGGCGAGCCGACCGACGTCGTCGCCGTCACCGACGAGCTCATCAAGACCGGCGAGCTCGGTCGTGCCGGTGGCGCCGACTACCTGCACACCCTCACCTCGATCGTCCCGACCGCGGCCAACGCCGGCTACTACGCGGGCATCGTTTCGGAGCGCGCCATCCTCCGTCGCCTCGTCGACGCCGGCACGCGCATCGTGCAGCTCGGCTACGCGGGCGAGGGTGACGCGACCGACATCGTCAACAACGCGCAGGCCGAGATCTACTCGATCACCGGATCCGAGACCGCCGAAGACTACGTCCCGCTGCAGATCGCCGTCGACGCCGCTCTCGAAGAGATCGAGGCCGCCAGCGGTCGCGACGGTTCGATGACGGGTGTCCCCACCGGCTTCCGCGAGCTCGACGAACTCACCAACGGTCTCCACGGTGGTCAGATGATCGTCGTCGCCGCGCGACCCGCCATGGGTAAGTCCACGCTCGCGCTCGACTTCGCGCGTTCGGCGTCCATCGGCCACAACATCCCCTCGGTCTTCTTCTCGCTCGAGATGGGCAAGAGCGAGATCGCGATGCGTCTGCTCAGCGCCGAGGGCCAGATCCCGCTGCAGAACATGCGCAAGGGAAACCTCGACCCCCGCGACTGGACGACCGTCGCGGCGACCCGAGGCCGCATCAACGATGCCCCGCTCTACATCGACGACAGCCCCAACATGACGCTGGTCGAGATCCGCGCGAAGTGCCGTCGACTCAAGCAGCGCGAGGGCCTGCGCATGGTCATCATCGACTACCTGCAGCTGATGACCTCGGGCAAGCGCGTCGAGTCGCGTCAGCAGGAGGTCTCGGAGTTCTCGCGAAGCCTCAAGCTCATCGCCAAGGAGCTGCAGGTTCCCGTCATCGCCCTGTCGCAACTGAACCGTGGTCCCGAGCAGCGCACCGACAAGAAGCCCGCGATCAGCGACCTGCGTGAGTCCGGCTCGATCGAGCAGGACGCCGACATGGTCATCCTGCTGCACCGCGACTCGGTCTACGACAAGGACGTGCGTCCCGGCGAGGCCGACCTGATCGTCGCCAAGCACCGTAACGGTCCCACCGCAACGATCACCGTCGCGTTCCAGGGTCACTACTCGCGCTTCATGGACATGGCCCCGGGCGGCGACTTCAACTGACGCCGACGGTGTCGGCCGGGTGCTACCGCCCGCCGACCAGCTGGTTCCCGGATCGGGCGACCAGCGGACCGAGAACGGTGGCGGCGTCGAGCTCGGCCACGCCGTCGATGCGGAACACCGTACGCTCGCCGGGAAGTAGGGTCACCAGGCCGCGGTCGACCCGGGCGTCGGGAGACAGCCGGTCGACGAGCAGGGTGAGGTCGCGCACCAGTGCGCCCGCGGTGACGGTCACCAGTTGCCCGCCGTCGGCGACGCGCTCCACCTCGGCGGTGAGGCGCGGCTCGGCGAGGGCGCTGTCGCGGGGTTCGGCGAACCACCAGAGGCCGCGCGCTCCGGACACATCGGCGACGATCAGCTCGGCGGAAGCGTCGCCGGGCGTGGCGACGGCATCCGGAATCGAAACGCGCGTCGACTCCCGCGGAGCGATCGAGACCGCCACCTCGACCGAGGCATGCACCGTGCCGTCGAAGCCGATCCGTCGCAGCGAGAGGCTGTCCGACCAGGTGTCATCGGTGTCGTTGTGCAGCACGGCTTCGAGGCCGTCGCCCGAGGGCTGCACCGTCACCACGCGGGGTTCGAAGGCGTTCTTGATGGCGAACAGCAGCGGCTTCTCTCGTCCGTCGCCGTCGATCGCCGCCCAGGAAGTCACCGGCCAGCAGTCGTTGAGCTGCCACACGATCGCGCCGGCATTGTGCGGGGCCAGTGAGCGGAACCAGTCGAGCGCGAAACCCACCGCATTCGCCTGATTGAGCTGCATGGCCCAGTGCCAGGTCTCGATGTCGTCGGGGATCGGGTAGTGCGCGACCAGGCCGGAGCCCAGCTTCGCGTTTCCGTCGGCCGCCTTCTGGTGCACGATCATGCCGGGGGAGTCGGGCGTGATCGGATCGTCCGAGATGGATCGCGTCAGTGTCGACCACGCGGGCGGCCCCTGCCACCCGAACTCGGCGACGAACCGGGGGCGATGGTTGCGGTAGGTCGGCCAGTCCCGCCGGTTCCACTGCTCCCACAGGTGCATGGTGCCGTGCGCCTCGTCGTTCGGATGCGGGCCGGTCTGCTGACGCCCGTCCCACCCCGCGCCCGGGCTGAAGGGGCTTCCGGGTGCGTAGGGAACGTGCGGGGCGAGCTCGTCGATGATCGCCGGGAACAGCTCGTAGTAGTAGTGGGCGCCCCAGGTCTTGCCGTCGAGCAACGTCTTCCAGCCCCAGTCCTCATACCCCCAGGTGTTCTCGTTGTTGCCGGTGAGCAGAGCGAGTGAGGCGCGGTGGGCGAGGCGTGCGACGTTCTCCCGCGCTTCCGCCTCGATCTCGGCGCGCAGGGGATCCTCCTCCGCGTACGCGGCGCAGGCGAACAGGAAGTCCTGCCAGACCAGCAGGCCGAGCTCGTCGGCGAGATCGTAGAAGTCCTCGGACTCGTAGATTCCCCCGCCCCAGACGCGGACCAGGTTGAGGTTCGCCGCCTTCGCCTGCTCGAGCCGGGTGCGATACCGATCCCGGTCGACCCGGCTCGGGAACGCGTCGTCGGGAATCCAGTTGACGCCCTTCACGTAGATCGGTCGGTCGTTCACGAACAGGGTGAACGGTGTGCCGGATGCATCCGCGGTGGTGTCCCAGCGCAGGTCGCGGAACCCGACGCGTCTGGTCGCGGAGTCCAGCGCCGCGCCATCGGCCAGGAGGGTGATCTCGACGTCGTACAGCGGCTGGGCGCCATGGCCGGCGGGCCACCAGCGCTCCGCATCGCTCACCCGGACCTCGATCTCACCCGACGTCTCCGAGGCGGCGATCGGAACCGTCTGCACGGTCCCGGCGACCTCGACCATCAGGTCGAGCGGGAGCGCCGAGGCGCGCTCGATCTCGACGGCGACGCGCACCGTGCCGTCGGTGCCGTCCGGTGTCGCGTGGACGCGGACGTCGCTCAGCCGGGCGTCGGACCAGGACTCCAGACGCACCTCGCGCCAGATGCCGCTCGAGTAGGTGGCGATGCCCCAGTCCCACCCGAAGCTGCACGCCGACTTGCGCAGGGCGTTGAACGGCGAGGGATACGGGCGCGGTCGCGCACCCAGCGCCACGCTCTGCGCGTCGGCGTACCGGACCGGGCTGCGGAAGGCGACGGTGACCGTGTTGTCGCCGGTGGTGAGCAGGTCGGTCACATCCAGGCGGTAGGAGCGATGCTGGTTGGCGACCTCGGCGATCACCTGCCCGTTCACGGTGACGGTCGCCACGGTGTCGAGCCCGTCGAACACGAGCTCGTGACGGGACGCGGCCTGCTCATCCGGCTCGAGCGCGAAGCTGCCCTCGTAGGTCCAGTCCACGAGACCGATCCACGCGAGGGCGGATTCATTGTCGTCGAGGTACGGGTCGGGGATGAGGCCCGCCCGCAGCAGGTCGAGATGCACCACACCGGGGACGACGGCGGGGATCCACGCATCGGCCACCTGTGCGGGGCCGCCATTCGGGCGGACGCGCCAGCCCTCGGCGAGCGGACGGCGGATGAGGGGAAGGGTGGACGCGACGCTCACGGGACGGCTCCTGCTTCGACGCCTCTGCAGTTCCCACTCTGGAAGGAGCATGAAGGCGACGGGGGTGGGGGATGATGACGGCATCCAGCTTCGCAGCTTCGTCGACCGGGAGACGGATTTGCGGGACGAGTCGGGCGAAGATGCGCGAGTCCACCCGATCCCGGCCGGCGCCATCTCTCCGAGAGGACTACCCGGCGGATCCTGGTGCCGGCTTTTCTCCGCGGCTGCCCGCGGAGACCGGCGCGAACCGATCGGTCCCCGCTGTGCCCGCGCGGAAACGGATGCGGATCACCGGGAGCGGGCCCATCGGCCGATCCTGCGGGATCGAGATGACCAGGTTCCCCCAGGGGTCGTCGTCCCGGGCGTGCGCGGGATCGACGATGGCTCGGAAGTCGAGGTCTTCCCCCGTCGTCAGGAGTTCCACGCCGAGCACGGACTGAGGTCGAATGCCGCGCACGGTGGCGGTCTCGTCCGGCCAGGCGACGAGGTGCAGGTACAGGGCGTTCTCGTTCATCGTCGTCGGACCGTAGAACTGCCACGGTTCCAGCCCCGGTCGAGCGCCGATCACGCTCTCGCGATGGGTGCGCATCCAACCGGCGATCTCGTGGAGCGACTTCTCCTCTTCGGGCGGCAGAGCGCCGGTGCTGCTCGGCCCCACGTTCAACAGGAGCGAGCCGCCGTTCGCGACACAGTCGACGAGCGTCCGGATCAGGTGCGCGGTGGTCTTGTAGTCGTGGTCGCTCGGATCCCATCCCCACGTGTCGTTCATGGTGATGCACGCTTCCCAGGCGTCGCTGAGAAGCTCCGCAGGGATCGACTGCTCCGGCGTCACGTAGTCGCCGATGCCGGGGAGGCGGTCGTTGAGGACGATGTCCGGCTGATGGGACCGGATGTGTCTCTCCAGGTCCGCGCTGTCCCATTCCCCCTCGGTGCGCTCCCACCCGCCGTCGAACCAGAGCAGATCGATCGGCCCGTAGTTCGTGAGCAGCTCGCTGAGTTCGGCCTTCATCCCTTCGCGGAATCTCGTCCACTGTTCGGGCGTCGCGCGCGGGTACTCCTCGAACGCGTACGGTGCGAACTCGGTGCGCCATGCCGGGTAGTCGGGATCCGACCAGTCGGACACCGAGTAGTAGAAGCCGATGCGCAGTCCTGCCTCCCGGAAGGCATCCACGTAGTCGCGGACGAGATCGCCTCCGCGAGCTCCATAGGGAGACGTGGAGATGTTCAGCGGCGTCGCCTCGCTCGGCCAGGACGCCCAGCCCGAGTGATGCTTCGTGGTGAAGACGGCGTACTGCATCCCCGCATCCCTCGCTGCCTGTGCGATGGCGTGAGGATCCCACTCTCGAGGGTCGAATTCGTCGGCGTGCCGGAAGTAGTCGACCGCTCTTCGTGCGTGCACGCCCGTGCCGTCATCGCTGGTGAGCCCGACCATCGGCCAGGACAGATCGACTCCGAGCCGGCTCGCCTGGTCGAAGTGGATGAACAGTCCGAACGAGGCGGAACGGAACCAGTCGAGGCGGGAGTGGAGGGGGGAACCCACGGCGGCAGATGCCGGAATGGGAGGCGTGGCGATGGGCATCTGCTTCTCTTCGTCCAGGGCGTGATCAGGGTCGGATCGCCCGCAGATGCGAGCACTTGACAAGGCGACGCGCATCAATTTACGCTCGCCAGCAACGTTAGGCAACCGGTTACCTAAATATCGGTGCGGTGATGGGACAACCATCGACAACGTCCTCGCGTCCCGATAAGGAGATCCTTCAATGAAGAAGTCGCAGCAGCGAATGATTCGTTCCGCCAGTGCCTTCACCGCCCTCGTGACGGCACTGGCTCTGGCCGGTTGTTCATCCGGCGATTCGTCGACCACGACCGACGACGGCCGGACCGTTCTCACGGTGTACGGCTGGAAGGGCGGCGAAGGCGAGCCGGCGAACGTCGCCGAGATCAACGCGGCTTTCGAGAAGGCGAACCCCGACATCAAGCTCGAGTTCGAGGCCATCCCCGCGAATGAGGCCTATTCGCAGCGCGTGCAGCCTGAGCTGCTGGCCGGCAATGCCGCCGACGTGATCATGCTGGACAGCAATCTTCTCGCGACATGGGGGAAGTCCGGATACCTCGCCGACCTGTCCTCGGCGTCCTGGGCCGACGACATCACCCCCGAGGTCGAGAGCTTCGCGACCTATGACGACGCCGTGCTCGCCATGCCCATGGAGGCCATCGGTGTCGGCCTGTACTCGAACACGGAACTTCTGAGCGAGGTCGGTGTGACCGAGGTGCCGAAGGACTGGGAGAGCTTCCTCGACGCGCTCGCCAAGGTGAAGGCTGCCGGCCACGACCCGATCACTCTTCCCGACAAGGCCGGGTGGACGGGCGCGATGGCGCTGCTGAACGCTGCGGCCACGACTGTCGACAAGGGCTGGGACGAAGAGTTCTCCGAGGGTGATGCGAGCTTCTCGGATTGGAAGCCGGCGGTCGAGCAGCTGCTCGACCTGCAGGAGCGGGGCTTCATCGATTGGAAGACCGAGCTCGGTGAAGACGAGTGGTCGCAGGGCGCAGACGACTTCACGGCGGGCGACACGGGCTTCTGGCTCCAGGGCGCCTGGAACCTCGGCGGCGTCGCCGAAGCCGGAATCAAGAGTCAGTTCACGGCCTGGCCGGGTGGGGAGCCGGGCGTCGACCCGAACGAACTGCTGTTCGTGGGGACGATGTGGGGCGTCAACGAGGCCTCCCCGGTGAAGGACGCCGCGGAGAAATACGTGGACTTCTGGTCCCAGCCCGAGAACCTCGATCTGTTCCTCCAAGCGGAGAACGCGATCTCTCCGTTCGAATCGGGCACCAGCCCGAAGAACGACGCGACGGGCGAGTTCCTCGCGTCCTACGAGGCGGGGAACTACCGCTTCATGCAGACGAACACCTGGATGGCGGGCGACGTGCAGACGCAGATGGGCTCTCGCCTGCAGGCGCTGTTCCTCGGTGAGATCACGACCGACGAGTTCCTCGACGAGATGGACGGAATCGCGAAGAAGGCGGATTAGTCCCGTTCCTGGTGCGGTCGCCCTCTCCGGCGGCCGCACCGCTCTCGCTGAAGGATTGTCATGATCGCCAAACGTCCCCTCGTCGCTCTCGGGTTCCTTCTTCCCGCGCTCGTCGTCTACGGGCTCCTCATCCTCTACCCGCTCGTCAACGGCCTCTGGCTCAGCTTCACGGACAGCAGCGGGGGCCCTCGGGCAAACTTCGTCGGCCTCGAGCAGTATTCACGACTGTTCACCGACGGGGAGGTCATCCGAGCAGTCGGCACGACCGTGCTCTATGCCGTCATCGTCGTCGTCCTGCAGAACCTCTTCGGGTTGCTCCTGGCCAGAGCGCTCTACAACCGGCCGCGGATCCGCAAACCGGTCAGCGTCCTCATCCTCATGCCGACGCTCGTCGCCCCGGTGATGGCATCGTTCATCTTCTCGTATCTCTACGCACCGGATGGAACGATCAACGAGGTGCTCCGCGCCCTCGGGCTGGACTCCCTCACCCGCATCTGGCTGGGCGAGACGAGCACAGCACTCGGCGCGGTGGCTCTGGTCAACATCTGGATGTTCGCCGGCTACTCCGCGGCGATCTTCCTCGCCGGATACCTCGCGTTACCCGCCGATGTCCTCGAAGCGGCCGACCTCGACGGTGCGACGGGATTCCGCCGATTCCGCACGATCGAATGGCCTCTTCTCGCCCCCTCGCTCACGGTGAACATCACGCTCTCCCTCATCGGCTCGCTGAAGGTGTTCGAGTTCCCGTTCGTACTGACCAACGGCGGCCCGGCGGGATCCACCACAACGCTCACCCTCCTCGTCTACCGCAAGGTCTTCGGCGGGGCGGGCGAGTTCGCCTACGGAGTGACGATCGCGGTCCTCCTCCTCGTCATCGTCGTCGTGCTCAGCAGCGTCGCCACGTCCGTTCTGCGCATGCGCGAGAGAAGGATCTGAATCCATGTCCGCATCACTCCCCGCCCCGGCCCGGTCACGCGACCACCGCCTGTGGAACGCGGGCAAACGCCGGCTCGGCGACATCGGGCTCATCGTCGGCGTCGCACTGTTGGTGACACCGTTCGCGTTCGCCGTGCTGACCGCGATCCGACCGGCCGCTGACGTGTCGGCGAATCCGCTCGGGTGGCCCGAACACCTCACGCTCGACAACGTCGTGGATGCGTTCCAGCGCATCAACTACGCGCAGAGCGTCGCGAACACCCTCATCATCCTGGTGTGCTCCTGCGTGCTGACCGTCGCCTTCGGCGCCATGGCCAGTTACCCGCTGAGCCGGATCGGGCGCTCCTGGACGAGCACCACCTACCGCGTGTTCATCATCGGGACCACCATCCCGATCTATGTGCTCATCGCACCGCTGTACCTGATGATCCGGGATCTGCACATCCTGGGCACGCATCTCAGCGTGATCCTCGTCTACACGGCCATGAACCTTCCGATCGCCGTGTTCTTCTACACCAGCTTCATGCGCCAGGTGCCGACGGAGCTGGAGGAGGCCGCGGCGATCGATGGTGCGGGTCCGCTGCGGATCTTCTTCGTCGTCATCTTCCCACTGCTCGCACCCGTCACCGCGACGCTGGTGACGTTCATCAGCCTGGTCGTGTGGAACGACCTCATCGTTCCTCTCGTGTTCCTCCAGGGCGAGCAGAACCGCACGATCATGGCGAACGCCTATGCCCTGATCGACCCGAACACGGTGGAGCCGACGACGCTGTTCCCGGCGGCGCTTCTCGGCGTCCTGCCGCTGATCCTGGTGTTCAGCTTCCTGCAGCGCTACGTCGTCGCCGGCATGTCGGCGGGTGCCGTGAAGACCTGACCAGATGAGCGGTGCTCGGCGGCTCGTGGGATCCTGAGAGGATGAGGGATCGGGAAGGAGCGCGATGAGGCGGCCGGTGACCTTGAAGGATGTCGCGGCAGAGTCGGGTGTCTCTGTGCCCACGGTTTCGCGCGTGCTCAACGGCGGTGGACATGTATCCGCCGAGACGCGGCAGCGCATCCATGAGGCCGCGGCACGACTGGACTTCAGGCCCAATGCGCTCGCGCAGTCGTTCGCGCTCGGGCGCAGTTTCACGGTCGGTGTTCTCGCCCAGAAGGCATCTGGCAACTTCTCGACGCCGGTCATCACCGGGATCATCGCCGAACTCAGCAAGCACGACGTCGCCGCGCTCGTCTACGACGATGAGGACAACGCCGCTGCCCGGCCGGACAATCTCCGCACTCTGCAAGCCCGTCGAGTCGACGGGATCATCGTGGTGGGTGACGGCACGGACGTTCCGTTCCCCTCGATATCGGAGTCGTTCCAGACGCCGGTGATCCATGTCTTCGGAGTCTCGGACAACCCCGAGGACACGTGCTTTCTCCCGGACGATGTGCAGGCAGGGCGCCTGGCCGCCGCGCACCTCCTTCGCCAGGGGAGAACGAGGATCGCGCATGTGACCGCGATGGAGTATTCGCGGGCGGTCCAGGATCGTCTGAGCGGTTTTCGTGCCGAGCTCGCTGATGCCGGCGTGGAGATCGCGTTGTCGGAACCCCTGTTCGGCGACTGGACCATTCCGTGGGGCTACCGTGCCGGTCTCGAGCTGCTCGAACGGCGCGGCGAGTTCGACGCCGTGTTCTGCGGCAACGACTACATCGCTCTGGGCGTCACCCGTGCGTTCGAACAGGCCGGGGTCCGAGTCCCGGAAGACGTCGCACTGGTCGGCTACGACAACTGGTCGAAGTACAGCGGGAGCCCCGATCGATTCCTCACCTCGGTGGATCCTCAGCTGAACAGCCTGGGGCGAGTGGCAGCCGAGGCATTGCTGGCGGACGACCCCGCAGCCCGGCAGCCGGGCGTCAGCTATCAGCCGTGCGTCCTCGTTCCGGGCATGTCGTCAGGAGCGGTCGCCTCCGACGGGCTGGGCGCGATCGCGCTCAGATGAGCGTGTGAAGCGGAGGAGCCGGTGAACCCGTCCTCGCGCTGAGACGCGGGCAACCGTGCCGTGAACGGCGACGTGCCCTCCTCACCCGGCATCGCGGATGAGAAGGGCACGAGGGGCGGACGCGTCAGTCCGCAGGTGCAGTCGTGAAGGATGCGGAGAAGTCCGCCACTCCCTCCGGCAGGAACGGTGCCGTTCCGACCTCGACGAGCGGGTCGTCCTTCGTATGGTTGCTCCACGGCGCCGGGAGCACGCGGAGCAGGAACTTCTCGATCTTGACGATGGCGCCCGCCTCGGGGTTGACCGTCAGTCGGAACCGGGCGTCGTCGGTCTCGTAGACGAGCACTTTGTCGGCGGTGGCGCCGTCTTCGACGGTGATCCCGTCGGCCAGCGCGAGCGCCTCGAGGAACGTCGCTCGATACTCGGGGGATGCCGTCAGGATGGGCACCGAATGCCCGAGCTCGTTCAGCATGTGCTCGGCGGCCGGTATCGCGAGCCGCTCCTCGATGCTCGCGTACAGCCCGTTGGTCTCGGGCTCGCCGTCCTGGGGCATCTTCGCCGCGGCAGCCTTCTCAGCGACGAGCTGCGATTCCATGCCACGCTCCCACGCGGCGAGGAATGCCGCCGGGTCGGCGGGGAAGTCCGTGGGGGAGACGGGAAGCGTCGCATCGCCCGCGCCCGGCTCGACCTCGGTTGACGTTGCAGGAGCCGCGCCGATCGGATATGCCGCGCCGTAGTAGCCCGTCCACGCCCGCTCGACCTTTGCCTCGTTCCCGAACAGCTCCGCGGCATGGAAATCGGTGCGGCCGGTGAGCGAGTATGTGCCGTCGGTCGCGCTGAGATAGGTCGCGCTCGACTCGGTGAGGACGGCGGCCGTCGCATCCGTCCTGAGGTTCCCGAACGGCAGGAACTTCTCGTTCGGGCCGCCGATCATGCCCAGGTGCCGCGTCGTGATCGTCACTTCCATCGGCGCGGCGACGGCGGCGCGGATGGAGGCCGCGGTCTCGTTGAGGTACGTCGATGCTGAGGCCGCTTGCGGCTGGCCGACGACTCCCGGGGGAGTGAGGACGGTGGCTGTCACCGCCACCGCGGCGACGGCCGTGCCTGCCAGTGCCACCGCGACGATGCGTCCGACGGGGCGTCGGCGTCGTGACCGGGCGATCTCCTGGTGGAGGGCGCGACGGGGAGCCTGCGAAGACGCGGGGTAGGTGGGCTTCATCTCGCGCACCGTGTCAAGGATGTCCATGGATGATCTCTTTCTCAGCAAGTCGAATGTGTGCGGTCGCGGGCCGGGGCTCATGGGGAACCTTCGGCGGTGGCGACGGCGGTGGGGCCGCGAGTTTGGTGCGGATGCGGCTCAGCCTCGATCGCACCGTGCCGACCGGAATCCGCAGCGCGGCGGCGATCTGCTCGTAGGTGAGGTCTCCCCACGCGTGCAGGAAGAGCACTTCCCGATCGCGGGCGGAGAGGGCTGCGATCCGCGGATAGAGGCGCTCGATCTCACCGGCCGCATCGAGCTGTGCAGTCGATCGATCGTGGTCGTCCGCGGCGATCGGGTCGCTCTGGGCGACGGACGCCTGCAGAGCTCGCCAGTGCTGGGCCTGTGCGCGGCGATGCTGGCCGAGGACGTTAGTCGCGATGCCCATCAGCCACGGCAGCGCCGATGGCCTGGACATGTCGTAGCGCCCGCGCTTGCGGAACGCGATCAGGAAGGTCTCGCTCACGACGTCGTCTCTCGCCGCCGGTCCGACGCGGCGGGCGACATAGCCGGAGACCGCGTCGATATGTCGTTCGAAGATCTCGGAGAATCGCTCCGCGGCGTCGAACGATTCACGGATGATGTCGTTGTCGTTGCTCACACTGGTTATTCGTCTCCCGCCGGCATCCGGTTCCATCCGTCCTACGGGATCGAGCCGGGCCGCGCGATTACCGGCGCATCCGGTCGGTCGAGTACTCCGCGCTCGCGTACGCCCCGCCCTGCGGCATCGACGCATCGAGCGGCTCTTCGGCGCCCCAGTCGGCGGCATCGTCCTGCGGCGCGAAGCCGATCGCCGTACCCGCGTCGAGATCCCACCAGCGCGTCGTGTTCGCGGACACGGCGTAGAAGACGGCCGTGTGCTCGGTGGTGGTCATCGCGGCGAGGAACGCGCGCACGGCATCCGCAGGGCTGAGCCAGGTGCGCTGTTCGCGCGCGGACCCCGGTCGCTGCTCATAGCTGCCGATGCGCACCGAGACCGTGCTGATGTCGAACTTGTCGGCGTAGAGCCGGCAGAGCGCTTCGCCCGCCACCTTCGCCACCCCGTAGAAGCCGTCGGGACGGGGCGGCATGTCCGGCGAGACGCGCTCGCCGGAGGGGTACATCCCTGTCAGGCGGTTGCTGCTCGCGAAGACCACTCGGGGAACTCCGGCACGTCGAGCAGCCTCCAAGACGTGGTAGGTCCCGACGATGTTCACCTCGGCCAGGTCGTGGAAGTCAGCCTCGTCGGCGATCCCGCCGAGATGGATGACGCCGTCGGCGCCGGCGAACAGCTCGACGAGTGACTCCAGGTCGCCGAGGTCCATCTCCGTGACGGAGTCATCGGGGCCGACCGGCGACGTCGGGCGGATGTCGGTGGACACCAGCTCGACCTGCTGTTCCGCGAGGGCTGTGCGCAGCGCTGATCCGATGGTTCCCGCAGCACCCGTGACGACCCAACGGCTTCCAGTGATCATGGTCGGATGCTACCCGCGGTTCGAGGGGTGGCGGCCGGATCGCGGAGCATCCGAACGGCTGAGCATCCGAGCGGCCGCGGGCTAGCGTGGGGCTGACCCAGGCTCGACAACGAAGGGGGATCGATGAGCGAACGACGGATCCGCGAAGGCTATGCGGCACGAGCGACCGAGTACGTCGAGCTCTTCGGTGATATCGCGCAGATGGATGCGGTCGACCAGGAGCGGATCGGGCGGTGGGCGGACGGCGTCGAAGGACGCATCCTCGATGCCGGGTGCGGCCCCGGGCACTGGACTGCCTTCCTCGCCGCACGAGGCCACGAGGTGGACGGGATCGACCTCGTCCCGGACTTCATCGCGGGCGCCGCTGCCCGGTTCCCGCACGTCTCGTATCGCGTCGCATCGCTCGCGGAATCCGGAATCGAAGGGGGATCGCTCGGTGGCATCCTCGCCTGGTACTCCCTGATCCATGCGTCTCCGGAAGAGCTCCCGGCCCTCCTCGCCTCTGCGCGGCTCGCGCTCCGCGACGGCGGTGGCCTGCTGGTCGGATTCTTCGACGGCCCCGACGGCGAGCCGTTCGCCCACGCCGTCACGACCGCGCACTTCTGGTCGATCGAGGGGATGTCCGCGCACCTGGAGTGGGCGGGTTTCGCGGTCGTCGACAGTGAGACCCGTGTGCAGGACGGTCGTCGCGCCCATGCGTCCGTCAGCGCGGTCGCCGTCTGAGGAGTCTTCGTCCTCGTCACGCCTCGGCAGTGTTCGAGGCTGATCCGCTTGCGCTGACGACCACCCTCCCGGCTATGCTCGTGATTGCTATAGCAAACGGGAAGTGCATCCGACCCACTTCAGCGCCGAGAGGGACACATCATGACCGAATCCGCACGCAGCGTCGTGGTGACCGGCAGCGGAAAGGGCATCGGTCGAGCCATCGCCGAGCGACTCACCGCCGACGGATGGATCGTCGTGGGGCTGGAGAGGTCTCCGGGGTCGGGCACGCTCGAGGAGGGGATCGTGGCCGAGGTCGTGCTCGGCGACGCCTCCGACCGCGCCGTCCACCAGCGGGCTGCGGAGGCGGCGCTCGCACGGGCACCCTTGGCCGGTTGGGTGAACAACGCCGGCATCACGAAGCACACCCCGCTGCACGAGCTCGATGAGAGCGTCGTGCGCGAGATCCTCGACATCAACGGCTTCGGCTACATCTGGGGATGCTCGACCGCGGTGTCGGCGTTCATCGATCAGGGCATCGCCGGGGCGATCGTCAACGTCGGCTCGATCCACGGCCGCGCCAGCCACCCCGACCACGCGGCCTACGAGTTCACCAAGGGCGGCATCGACGCGCTGACCCGCAGCGTGGCGGTGAGCTACGGCCGCCTCGGCATCCGTGCCAACACGGTGGCGCCGGGCGGCGTGCGCACCCCGCACCTCGAAGCGAAGATCGCCGCAGCCCCCGACCCCGCCGCCGAAGAGCGTGGACTCGCCGAAGGGCCGCCGATGGGACGCATCGCCCGCTCCGAAGAGGTGGCCGCGGTGACCGCCTTCCTGCTCTCCGACGAGGCTCCGTACCTGAGCGGCGAATCGATCGCGGTGGACGGGGCGTGGACGGCATCCTTCGGCGATGTCGATGTCGACCCGGCGCTGGCCGCCCGGTTCCGGCGGGCGTGAGGGACTGCGCGACGGCGCGGCCCACGACTCAGCGGAGGATCGCGGCGTCGTCGCGCTGAAAGCGGCTCCGGTACTCGCTGGGAGTGAGGCCGTACAGCGCGCGGAAGCGCCGGCTCGCATAGTTCGCGTCGTCCCATCCGACGGCCTGGCCGACCTCGGAGACGCTCTTGTCGGTGAGAGCGAGCTGCGTCGCGGCCGCTTCGCCCCGTGCGCGGGTGAGCCACGCCATGGGGGAGATGCCGACATGCGTCTTGAACACCCGATGCACCACCGCGGGCGAGAAGTTCGCGACCCTGCTCAGGTCGGCGATCGTCCAGCGCGCGCTGAGATCGTCCTGCATCAGATTCATCATCGTGATGACCGAGCGCGCGATCGTGCTATCCGTCGCCGGCTGCGGGGAGAGCGCGAGGGTGCTGAAGGAGTCGAGCACGCAGGTCGCCAGACCGATCAGTGTGGGCGCGTGAACCGTGCGCGAGTGCTGCGTGATCTGCTCGAGCCAGCTCAGCACCCGCGCGCACGACTCCTCGTCGAACTCACCGAGATTGGGCTCCCCGCCGAGGAGCGCACGCGCGAGATCGGGATACTCCACGATCCACGAGAGCTCGCGGAGCAGCAGCTCCGGGGCCAGGTAGAGGTTGAAGGTCCACAGCTCATCGGTGTCACGATAGGCATGCCACGAGCCGGGTCGGATGATGATGACCGACCCGCGCGCGATGGGCAGACGCCCCTCACGCGTCACGTGTACCCCGGTTCCCCGGGACACCACCGCGATCTCCAGGTAGTCGTGGGTGTGCTCGGGGATGCCGCCCAGAGCGGGCACGTCGTTCGAGGCGATGGGGAGGGCACCGGCGCGGAAGACCTCGTAGCGCTGGATGGAGGGGTAACGGACGACCACCACCCCACACTGACATAGCGGACCTCATCGGAGAAGACACCCGCGAGGATCGTGCTAGTGATGAACAGCATCGTGCTGGCAGCGGCACGGAGCGCCGGACAGGATTGTCGATATCCCCCGCTGGGCGACGACGCGAGAACTCAGGGAGCAGTACACGCATGTTCAATGCCGAACAGAAGACCGCACCACCGATGAGGAGTGCCTTCGCACCCGCTCGTCGACGGCGGTGGCGTGGTGCCCACGTTCCGCTCTGGTTCATCGTGCCGGCACTCCTCCTCTATGCCTTCGTCACCCTCGTGCCCTCGGCGCGCGGCACCGTCTTCGCCTTCTCGGACTGGGACGGGATCAGCGCCGACTTCGACCTCATCGGGTTCGGCAACTTCGTCGAGGTGTTCACGGACCCGCTCGCGACAGCGGCCCTGGTGAACACGTTCGTGTTCGCCGCGGTCACGATGATCCTGCAGAACGGTCTCGGCCTGCTGCTCGCACTGGCGCTCAACACGGTCGTCAAGAGCGGCGGGCTGCTGCGCACGATCTTCTTCGCCCCGGTGGTCCTGACCCCGCTCGTGTGCGGATACATCTGGAGCTACCTCCTCGCTCCGACGGGCGGCGTCAACGCCGTGCTCGGAGCCCTCGGGCTCGACTCGCTGCAGCAGAACTGGCTGGGCGATCCGCAGTTCGCGCTCGGCGCCGTCTGCGTCGCGTACCTGTGGCAGTTCACGGGCTTCTCGATGGTCATCTATCTCGCAGGTCTCAAGGCGCTGCCCTCCGAGGTGATCGAGGCTGCCGTGATCGACGGTGCGGGCCCCGTGCGCCGATTCTTCTCCGTCGTGCTGCCGCTCATCAACGGAGCGGTCGTCATCAACCTGCTCCTGACGCTCATCAACGGCCTCGCCCAGTTCGACCAGGTGTACGCGATGACCGGCGGCGGACCCGCGCGGGCCACGGAGACCATCTCGACCGTCGTGTACAAGGTCGGATTCCAAGGAGGCGACGTGCCCTACGCCACCGCGCTCGCCACGGTGATGGCGATCGTCGTCGCGGTGCTCGCCACAGTCCAATACCGCCTCACTTCGAAGCAGGTCGACCGATGATCAACCGATACACGGGGCGCACCCTCACGCTCGAGATCGCACTGTGGGCAGTCGCGGCCGTCTTCCTGCTGCCGCTCTTCGCCCTCGTCAACCTCTCGCTCAAGGCACCGCACAACCCGACCGGCGCGTTCGTCATCTCGGGCCAGTACAGCGTCGAGAACTTCGGCCGCGCGTGGGAGGACGGCCACCTGGGTGCCGCTCTGATGAACAGCGCCGTCGTGGCCGTGGTCAGCATCGTGCTGGTGCTCGTGGCGGCCTCGCTCGCCGCCTATCCGCTGGCGCGGCTCGGTTCGCGCTGGTCGCGCGGGATGTTCTACCTGTTCATGGTCGGGCTGGTCGTGCCCGCGCAGCTCGGAGTGCTTCCGCTGTTCCTGAGCATCCGCGACCTCGGCCTCAACGGCAGCCTGCTCTCGGTGATCCTCGCCGGGGCCGGCAGCTCGATCCCGTTCGCCGTGTTCATCATCACCATGTTCCTGCGCGAGAGCCCACGCGACTTCGAGGAGGCGGCATCCCTCGACGGATGCGGTCCGATCCGCACCTTCTGGCACATCGTGGTCCCGCTGCTGCGGCCCGCGATCGGCACCGTCGCCATCCTCAACGTGATCTCTATCTGGAACAGCTTCTTCATCCCGCTGCTGTTCCTCTCCGGAACCGGCAACGAGACACTTCCCGTGCGCATCAGCGGATTCGTGCGCACCTATCACGCCGACTGGCCGGCGGTCTTCGCCGCGCTCCTGATCTCAGCCGCCCCGATCCTGATCGCGTACTTCTTCCTGCAGAAGTACATCATCCAGGGATTCGCCGGCGGTCTGAAGGGCTGAACCCTCAGCCACCCCCTGCCCCACCCTGCCC
>NZ_JAAUVO010000032.1:0-26585 GCF_012030385.1 Microbacterium sp. B19(2022) | reverse complement strand
GGGAAGGGGTGCGGGAGGTGCGGGCGGAATCGCCGCGGTCGTAGTCGGGTCGAGGAGCGGGGCATCGGCGATCTCGGCCGGGGCAGGCGTGTCCCCGACCACGGTGTCCGCATCCGCCGCAGCGTCAGCGCCGTAGGGGAGAGTGGCGTCCGTCCCCTCGGCGGTACCCGAACCACCGAGGGCGACGGACGCGGCCGGGGCCGCCTGATCTGCGGAAGCCATCGGCAGATCCGGCGTGGAAGCACCCGGGGTGCGGCTCGCAGCACGCACGATCAGGATGAGCAGGACGGCCACGAGGATGAGGCCGATGATCCAGCTCGTGAGAGAGAGGGCTGACCAGCCGTCGTAGCCGAGGCCGAAGAGACGGCCGGCGAGGGGAGCGGTCGGGAACAGGCCGATGACTGCCATCGCGAGGATGCCCCACTGCACCGGCTGGTAGTCGCGGCGGAGCAGATCGCGGACGTGCACGCGGCCGTCGACATCCGGCAGCAGCGCCCAGGCTGCGGCGTACAGGAAGATGACCGGCAGGCCGAAGAGGGCCGCGACCACGAGGACGCCGCGGACGATCAGGGGATCGATGCGCAGGCGGGCGGCGATGCCCGCCGAGACACCGCCGAGCCATCCCTCGGACCGGGCGACGCCGAGTCCGGCGACCCAGAGGAGGAAGCGCTCGGCTCCGCGAGGGATGCCGGTGCCCGGTGTGCCGGTGGCCGGAGCGACGTGATCGGCGGGGGGCGGTGGCGCAGTCGGAATCGTCATGCTTCGATCCTGGCGGCATCCGTCTGCTCCCTGCCATGGGGGGAACCCCTGAGCGACCCCTGATTCTGGGCCGGGGAGGACCCGGAGCGGGCACGCGGATGATTGGATTGCCACATGTCCTCTTCGGCGCACGCTTCTGCGCGACCCCCGCGCGTCGCTGCACCGCCGCGCCCGCCGCTGACCCGCGACCGCGACTGTCTGGTGGCCGGCGTGAGCGCCGGTATCGCCCGTCACCTCGGTGTGCGCGTGGGGCTGGTGCGGGCGCTGTTCATCGCGCTGACACTGTGCGGTGGCGCCGGCATCCTGCTCTACGCCTGGTGCTGGGTCTTCATGCCGTGGGCCGAGGGCGAGAGTGCACCGACGAGGCGGATGCCGGTGGCCTGGCTGCTGCTCGCTCCTGCCGGCGTGGGGATGCTCGTCGTCCTGGTCTGGCGCGGGGGCAGCGACTGGCTGAGCGGGTCGATCCCGCCGGACCTCGCCGCGGTCGTGGTGGGCGGCGCGGCGGCGTTCGCGACCGGCGCCGGGCTGTGGGCCACCCTCATCGACCGGACGGACACGGCCCGAGGGCCACGGCACACGATGACGGTGCGGGTCGTCGCGATCCTGCTGCTGGCGCTGCTGTTCACGGTGCTGCTCTCCTGGCCCATCGCTCGGTCGGGGGTGGCGCTCGTGCTCCTCCCGCTCGCCGGGCTCGCCGCCGTGGTCTCGTCGGCCCTGATCCCGCGGTGGCGCGAACTCTCCGGTGAGCGGGTCCGCCGCATTCGCGAGGAGCAGCGCAGCCAGATGGCCGCGCACCTGCACGACTCCGTGCTGCAGACGCTCGCGTTGATCCAGAACAGGGCCGGTGCCTCCAGTGAGGCCGCGCGTCTCGCCAGGGCGCAGGAGCGCGAGCTGCGGGCGTGGCTGTACGACGGCGACGCCCCGGCCGACAGCGACCTGCCGACGGATCTGCGTGACTATGCCGGAGCGCTCGAACTCGACTACCCGGTGCGCATCGACGTGGTGTCGGCCGGCCTCTCCGCCGAGCGCGCGAGTGGGGAGCTCGCGGCCGCGGCCAGAGAGGCGATCCTGAACGCGGCCCGGCACGCGGGCGGCGAGATCTCGGTGTATATCGAGGGCAGCACGACGGGCGTCGACGTGTTCATCCGCGACCGTGGTGCCGGGTTCTCGCTCGACGATGTGCCGAGCGACCGCCTCGGCGTGCGGGAGTCGATCATCGGTCGGATGCGTCGTGCCGGCGGCTCGGGCGGTGTCCGCAGCGACGAGAACGGCACCGAGGTGCATCTGAGCATCACGTCGGGCGTGCACCAGGAGCGGACCGGCGCGCGCCCCGCGCCCACCCGGGAGGAGAACCGTGGCTGACAGCATCCGCGTCGTGATCGTCGACGACCACTCGATCTTCCGCTCCGGTCTGCGTGCCGATCTCGATGCCAGCGTCGACGTGGTGGGAGAGGCGAACGACGTGCCGTCCGCCATCGCGGTGATCGGCGCGACGCAGCCCGATGTGGTGCTGCTCGACGTGCATCTGCCGGGCGGCCCCGGCGACGACGCGACCGGGGGAGAAGCCGTGATCCGCGGCTCGGCGCCGACCACCGCGCGATTCCTCGCGCTGAGCGTGTCGGATGCGGCGGCCGATGTCGTGCGGGTGATCCGTGCCGGTGCGCGCGGCTACATCACCAAGGGATCCTCCGGCATCGAGGTCAGCAAGGCCGTGCACGCCGTGGCCGACGGCGATGCGGTGTTCTCACCGCGGCTCGCCGGCTTCGTGCTCGACGCGTTCGGGGCCGTCGCGGGAGAGACCGCGACCGCGACCGATGAGCTCGACCGACTCTCGGCGCGCGAGCAGGAGGTCATGCGACTGATCGCGCGCGGCTACGCCTACAAAGAGGTCGCCTCCGAGCTGTTCATCTCGATCAAGACGGTCGAGACCCACGTGTCATCCGTGCTGCGTAAGCTGCAACTCTCATCGCGGCACGAACTCACCGCCTGGGCGTCGGAGCGGCGACTGCTGTAGTCAGGCTACGCGACGCGTGACACGCTCAGGTCGAGCGCGGGGCGTCAGGCTGCGAGCCAGAGGCCCTTCTGGTCCGTCGCGATGGTGAGTCCGGCGGCGACCGTCTCGTCGTCGCCGATCCTGGCGCCGCGGACGATGCGCGCTCCCGCGCCGACGTCGGTGCGGACACCCACGTACGCGTGGTCGCCGATCGCGGCTCCCTGACCGATGTGCGCGTGCGCATCGACGAAAGCTCCCTCACCGACCACGGCGTCTTCGTCGATCCAGGCGCCGCGGGCGATGGTCGCCCCGGCGCCGATTCGCGCGCCCGGTTCGATATAGGCACCCGCCTCGATGTGCGCCTTCGGATGCACCTTCGCGCCATGCGCGACGAGACCTCGACCGTTCGCGTGCTTGCGGTACCGCAGCGTCGCGCCCTGGTCGTTCTCGATGTCGACGTAGTTCTTACCCACGATTCCTCCCGTGCTCCGGAGTTCTCCGGATATATCAACAACCACGGCAGGGGCGGATTCATTCCCGCGGATGGATGTGGGGAGCGCAGGGGTGAGTCCCCCGCCAATCACGTCTGTCGCCTAACGGGTAGCATGTTATCGGGCGGGGTCTAGCAACGAAGAGAGAGGTCCGTCGGTGGACTCATCCAATGCTGAACAGCAGCCGCCGGAGGGATCTGCTCAGAACAGCGGCGTTCCGCCGAGGATGAGCACCAACTCCCCACCCGCCATCTTCATCGCCGGCCTTGTGAGCATGCCCGTCGCGTTCATGCTGTGCCTGCAATATGTACCCGCACCCCTCACATGGCCCGCCGCGATCACAGGCGTCATCATGCTCGGCTTCGCCACCCGCTGGCTCACTGCACGTCAAGTACGAAAAGAAGCAGATCGAGCGAAGCACGCGAAGTCGATCCCCCCGGACTAGACAACTCCTTCGACGATCATGGCGTTCTGGTGAAACCCGATGAGGCCTTCAGTGTGGCGCAGTTGCACGCATCAGGAGGCCGCCGCGGAACCGATCATCTTCGCGAGATCCGCAGGGCGGCTCCACATCGGCCAGTGTCCGGTCGGGAGATCGATGACCTCGAGGTCATCGAGGGCGTCGACCTCGGCGAACATGGGATGCCCCGCGCGGGCGAGTTCCAGAAGCTGCGCGCTGGGGATGGAGCAGCAGACGAGGGTGGTGGGGACTCGGCGGCGCGCATCGTTCGTGAGTTCCACGGGCTGCCGGAGCACCGGCCCGGGCTCGGGGACGGCTCGGGCACGGAAGCGCTCGAGCATCTCGGCGCTCAGGCCCTCGAGGCTGGCCTGCTCTCCGAGGGCCTCGAAGGGCGGCAACGGCAGCTCCGCCACCGTTTCGGGGAACTCCGGGGCGGAGGCGCTTCCCGGTGCGACGGGTCCGGAGTCGACCCAGATGATCCGACGGATGAGCTCCGGATGCCGGTCGAGGACGATGCTGAGCGGGGCGTTGGCCCCGCTGTGGCCCACGAGCACCACGGGCCGCTCTGCCGAGGCTCCTGCGCGTGCCATGGCCTCTTCGATCGCCGCGGCCTGATCGTCGAGGGTCCGGGACGATCGCTCGGGATCGTGCGGGTCGAGGCCGGGGAGCGTCATCGCGATGGCGTTGTGGCCGTGAGTCTTCAGGCCTTCCTGCACCTCGTCCCAGGCCCATGCGCCGAGCCAGTGACCCGCGATCAGGATGATGGTCGGATTCTGTGTTTCTGTCGTCATAACTCGATGCTGGCACCGCCTCCGGACAGGTGTATGGCACTATTTCTGTCATGAATTCAACGAGGTGCCGGCGGTGAAGCGGGCCGAGCGGCTCCATGCCCTGACCGAGATGCTGCGCCGCAACGGCACGCGAGGATGCTCCGCGGATCGGCTCGCCGCCGAGTTCGAGGTGTCCGTCCGAACCGTGAAGCGCGACCTCGCCGCGCTGGCGAGCAGCGGTGCGGCGGTGTGGTCGCGCCCGGGACCCGGTGGTGGCTACGGGTTGGCGTCGAGTGCGTCCCTGCCGCCCATCAGCCTGTCGCCGGCCCAGGCCGTGGCGCTCCTCGCAGCTGTCTCGGCGGCGCGCGATGCCCCCTACGCCGACCTGGCATCGGCCGGGGTGCAGAAGATCATGGACGTGCTCGATCCCCGCACACGGGAGAGGGCCGCCGACCTGGGGCGTCGAGTGTGGGTCGATGGATCGCCCCCTTCCTCCCGCGCCGTCCGGTCGGTGCTCGAGGAGGCGATGGCCGAGCAGCGGACGATCCGGATCCGCTACACCTCCCTCGCCGGTGTCACGACCGCGCGTGAGATCGAGCCCGTCATGTTCGCCTCCACGAACGGCCGGTGGTACCTGGTTGGCTGGTGCCTGCTGCGCGACGCGATGCGGTGGTTCGTCGTGTCACGAATCGAGCAGGCCCGCATGACGAACGTCGCATGCAGCGGTCACTCCGTTCAGGAGGTCGGGACCCCGCCGGCGAATGCCCGGCCGGTGCACGGGCACCGCAGCGAGTGATCGACTCGTTCGAGGCGTCTGTGGCACGGCGACGGCGCTGTCAGCGCTGGCAGACCGGGCACCAGAACGTGACGCGCTCGCGGGTCGGGTCGGCGCCCTGCTCGCCGCGCCGGATGAGGGTTCCGCAGCGGCGGCACGGGCGTCCGGCGCGGCCGTAGACCCAGGTGCCCTGGCCCGGGCGATCGATGCCCGTGAAGGTGCGGTTGCGGCGATCGCGGTTGGCGCGGATGGTGCGCACTCCGAGGTCGAGGAGGGCGGCGACATCCACCTCGGGTGTCGGTCGCGTCGGCAGGATTCCGCGCAGGAACAGGAGTTCTGCCGCGTACTCGTTGCCGAACCCTGCGACGTTGCGCTGATCGAGGAGGGCGACATGGATGCTGCGGGTGTCGGCTCCGAGTCGTCGGAGGGCCTCAGCCGCATCCCAGTCGTCCGCGAGCGGATCGGGACCCAGATAGCCGACGAGCTGGTCCTCGTCACGAGTGGGCACGACCTCGATCTCGGCGATGTCGACCCCGACGGCATCACGCTCGGCGGTGCCGACGATCGCACGTACCTTGAAGGCCGGATGCCGCCACTTCTCCCCGGGCCGGTACACGAACCACGCGCCGTCCATGCGCAGATGCGAATGCAGGGTGCTGTCGCCGATGCGCATGAGCAGATGCTTGCCGCGGGGAACGACGCCGTGCACGGGCTGCCCGGTCAGGTCGAGCGTCGCGAAGCGAGGGACGCGGAGGTCGAAGCGGGTGACCTCCGCGCCGGCGATGGCCTCGTCGAGGCGTCGCGCGGTGCGGAAGACGGTATCGCCCTCGGGCATCAGGAGGCTCCGGATCCCGCCCCGAGATGCGGGGGCGGCGGAAGCGGCGACGATACGGCGTTCGGTGCAGGCGGCGGAGGTGTCATCGCCGCTCCGGACGCCGATGGCGCCGAGGTGCCGGTGCGCGCGAGCAGGTCGCGCGCGAGCATCGTGCTGCCGGCGACGGCGGCCGGCATGATCGCGACGGCCCCACCGGGGATCAGGAAGCAGAGCTGCGTGGCGACGCCGAAGCCGAGCACTCGTGCGCGGCTGCCCGAGAAGAGCGCGGCACGATCGGCGGGGCTGAGGTCGCGCGCGTCGAAGGCGCGGCCGGTGAGCTCGCGCGCCAGCAGCCGGCCGGTCAAGACGACGCCGGCGACGGCGCCCAGGAAGCCGCCGATGCCGGGGACGAGGCCGATCAGCAGGACGGAGATGGCGATGAGGATGCCGAGGAGGACCAGTCGCAGCCCCTCGCCGAGCGTGGTCCAGAAGCTGCCGCCGTCGGCGGGCGGGGGTGAGCCGAGGTCGACCTCGACCGCGTGCCAGATGCGCTGGTAGAACGGGTCGCCGATGGTCAGGGTCAGTGCGCTGAAGACCACGCTCGCGAGAGCCAGAGCGGCAGCGACGACGACGAGGCTCACCGCGGTGCGCAGCAGACCGCGCCACGGCTCGATCCATCCGTCGGCGAACGGGGTGAGCCACGTGGACAGCGACGGCATACCGATCACCAGCGGCACGAGCAGGGCGGCGAGCACGATGACGGCGATGATCGCCGGGATCAGGCCCAGCGCCATGAGACCGGGGCGGGTGCGCCACAGGCCGAATCCCCGCAGCAGGGTGCGGATGCCGGCGGCGAACTCTCGGATCATGGCTTCCAGCGTAGGTGTGTCAGTAGTGGTAGCGCGCCTGCAGGATGATGACCTGATGGTCGTTGGCTGTGTAGACCAGTCGGTTCGTCTCGTCGATGCGCCGAGACCAGGCTCCGGCAAGAGCGTGCTTGAGCGGTTCCAGCTTGCCGATCCCCTCGAAGGGGTCGTCGCGCAGGAGATCGGTCAGAAGGAGGTTGATCCGCTTGAGAGTCCGGCGATCCTCGGTCTGCCAATGGACGTAGTCCTCCCACCCCTGCGGCGTCCAAACCAGCACTCGCGAGGTCATGCCTCGTCGAGTGGATGTTCTGCGACGTCGCCCGCCTGTGCGGCGGCGAGAGCGCCAAGCAGCCGGTTGGCATTCGCGGGGGAGCGCAGAAGGTGGCTGGTCTCGATCAGGGAGTCGTACTCGGACTTCGACATGAGGACGGCGGCGCCTCGGCGGGAGACGATCTCGATCTCGGAATGATCGAGGTTGACGCGCTCGATCAGGCCGAAGAGGTCGCGGCGCGCTTCGCTCGTGGTGATGGCCATGTGCATCCCTTCTGGTACCACTTATGGTACCACTCTGGATGGATCAGACGACCTTGCGGAGGGTGTAGCCCCGCGGGGTGGCCACGAAGCCCGCCTCCTGCAGAGCGAGTGCGAGGTCGGTGCCGTAAACGCCTTCGCCGTTGATCTTCTCGACGGTCAGGGTGTCGAGTCGGCGGGCGCGTGCGGTGGCCGCGAGATCGGATGCGGCGGCGCGGAGCACTTCGCCGTCATCACTGAACGACAGCACGGTGCGGCCGCCGCGTTCGAGGGAGAGCACGAGGACGCCGTCGACCAGCACGACCAGGCCGCCCGCTTTGCGGCCCGGGCGATGCGAGACCCCGTCGAGCTTGGGCCAGCCGAGGGCCGCGCCATAGGGGTTGGCGGGGTCGGTGGCCGCGAGGGTCACGGCCTTGCGCGGCGGCGGATCGGCGAGCCCGGCGTAGGTGCGCAGCCGGTCGACCGTGCCGGAGGCGGCGAACTGCGCGGCCCCGAGCTTCTCGATCACGTAGCCGCGACGGCAGTGGCCCGCCTCTTCGAACCCGGCGAGCACCCGGTACGCCTGAGCGAACCCGCCGGGAACGCCCTCGGCCTGCACGGCGCCGCGCGTGACGACGCCGTAGCGGTCGAGCAGGAGGCCCGCGGTGACGGTGGCGCGGCGGGCGGCATCCGTCTCGAGCGCCGGCAGCAGGGACCAGCGCCCGCCGATCGACGTCGGCCGAGGCGCAGGGGAACCGGTGAAGGACACCCCGCGATACGTCCGAGCGCGGGGAGCCCGGCGCTTGACCTTGTGCGCCTGCGAACCGCCGGCGAGGAGCGAGCGGATGGGGCCGAACGTGTCGTTCGTCACGTAGCCCGACCAGGTCAGCGACCACAGCGCCTCGAGCACGGACTGCTCGTTCTCAGCCGCGGCCATATCTTTCAGCTGCGCCGCGAAGTACGCGCCGCCGACGTCGAGCGCGATGAGGATGCGCGACTCCAACGAGTCGGAAGCGATCTCGGCGTCGCGCTCCGGCAGCGTGAACGGCGCGAGGTCGACCGGATGCAGCGACACCCAGCCGTCGCGCCCCGGGAGCGTGCCGTGGCCCGACCAGATGACCTCACCCGCTGCCGTGAGCTCGTCGAGCATGGCGGGGGTGTAGTCGCGCACCCGCGACGGCAGGACCAGAGATTCCCACGCACTCGCGGGGATCGGCACACCGGCGAACTGCTCGATCACGTTCAGCACGCCGTCGACGCCCTCCAGCGGTCGACCCACGTGCTGCCAGTCGGGCAGGAAGCGCGCATACGCCTCGGGGGAGACCGGCTCCACCGAGCCGCGGATGGCAGCGAGCGAGCGCATCCGCAGGCGTCGCAGCACCTCGCTGTCGCACCACTCGATCGCGTCGCCGCTGCCGGCGGCCTCGGGCAGGAAGTAGCCGCTCGTGAGACGGCCGGCGTTCTCCAGCCGCTGCAGGGTGTGGCGGGCGACCGCGGCGCCGAGCCCGAACCGGGTGGCGACGGCATCCGTCGTGAAGGGTCCGTGCGTGCGGGCATGCCGGGCGACGAGGTCTCCGAGCGGGTCGGCCAGCGGTTCGAGGAACGCCACCGGGATGCCCGTCGGGAGAGCGACCCCGAGCGCATCGCGCAGTCGGCCCGCGTCTTCGATCGCGGCCACCCGGCTCACGCCGCCGATCGTCACCGGAATCGCGCGCCGGGCGGTGATCAGGTCGTTCAGCAGTGCGGCGGCAGTCTCGGTGTCGACGAACTCGGCCTCTGCTTCGAGCACACTCGCGGGGTCGAGGCGAGCCGCGACCTCTTCCGCGTCGAGCGGTCCGAGCATCCGCAGCAGGTCGGCGACGCCTTCGAGCCCGCGGGCGCGGCGGTCCGGATCGAGTCGCTGCGCCTCTCGCTCGAACTGGGCGATCACCTCGGGGTCGAGCAGCTCGCGCAGCTCGACGGTTCCCAGCAGCTCGCCCAGAAGCGCGGGGTCGACCGAGAGCGCGGCGGCCCGACGCTCGGCGAGCGGCGAGTCGCCCTCGTACATGAAGGCGCCCACGTAGCCGAAAAGCAGGTCGCGGGCATACGGCGAGGGCTGGCCGGGCTCGGTCTCGACGAGGCGGATCCGGCGATCGGCGATGGAGGTCGCGAGCTTGCGCAGCGACGGCAGGTCGTAGACGTCTTGCAGCACCTCGCGCAGCGTCTCGAGGATCACCGGGAAGGTCGGATGCCGCCGCGCCACCTCGAGCAGCTGCGCCGACCGCTGGCGCTGCTGCCAGAGCGGCGTGCGCTTGTTCGGGTTCATGCGGGGCATGAGCAGCGCCCTGGCCGCGCACTCGCGGAACCGCGAGGCGAACAGCGCGGAGCCGCCCACCTCCTCGGTGACCAGGTGCTCCAGCTCGTCGGGCTCGAACACGAACAGCTCGGCTCCGGGCGGCTCGGCCTCGGCATCGGGGATGCGCACGATGATGCCGTCGTCGCTCGCGACCGCCGACCCTTCGACCCCCAGGCGCTCGCGCACCCGTGCGTTGATGGCCAGCGCCCACGGGGCGTGCACCTTCATGCCGTACGGGGAATGCAGGATGACCCGCCAGTCGCCGACCTCATCGCGGCCGCGCTCCACGGTGAGCGTCCGGTCGGTGGGGAGGGTGCCCGTCGCCTCGCGCTGCTCGGTCAGGTGCGCCATGAGGTTTGCCCGCGCCTGTTCGTCGAGCCCGGCGTCGATCAGTCGCTGCGCCGCCTTCTCGGGGGTCGCCGCCGACACCTCCCGGGAGAACGCTCCGAGCGCCTCGCCGAGCTCGAAGGGGCGACCGATGCCGTCGCCGTGCCAGAACGGCACCTTGCCGGGTTGGCCGTAGGCGGGGATCACGTTGACACGGTCATGGGTGATCTCGGCGATGCGCCAGCTGGTGGTGCCGAGCGTGAACACGTCGCCCACGCGCGACTCGTAGACCATCTCCTCGTCGAGCTCGCCCACGCGCGCGCCGGTCGTCTCGCCGGCCACGAACACCCCGAACAGGCCGCGGTCGGGAATGGTGCCACCGCTGGTCACGGCGATGCGCTGCGCTCCGGGCCGCCCGGTGAGCGTGCCCGCGTCGCGGTCCCACACGAGCCGCGGCCGCAGCTCGGCGAACTCGTCGGAGGGGAAGCGTCCGGCCAGCAGGTCGAGCGTCGCCTCGTAGGCCGAGCGGGGGAGCGACTGGAACGGCGCGGAACGACGGACCGTCTCGAACCACTCCTCGACGCTGATGGCACCGAGGGCGCTCGCGGCGACCGTCTGCTGCGCGAGGATGTCGAGCGGATTGCGCGGCACCTGGATCGCCTCGATCTTGCCCGCCAGCATCCGTTCGGTGACGATCGCGGTGTGCAGCACGTCGCCGCGGTGCTTCGGGAAGAGGGCGGCACGGCTGATCTCGCCCACCTGGTGCCCGGCGCGGCCGACGCGCTGCAGCCCGGAGGCCGCAGACGGCGGGGCCTCGACCTGGATCACCAGGTCGACCGCGCCCATGTCGATGCCGAGTTCGAGACTGCTCGTCGCCACGACACAGCGCAGCACGCCCGACTTGAGTTCTTCTTCGACCTGGGCGCGCTGCTCTTTCGACACCGAGCCGTGGTGCGCCTTGGCGAGCACGGGATCGGCGCCCGCGGTCGCCCCGGCCTGCGCCATCATCGCGGCAGGCACCGTCGCGGCCGGAAGCTCGACCCCGATCCGCTCGGAGTAGATCTCGTTCAGACGGCCGGTGAGGCGCTCGGCGAGCCGACGGGAGTTGGCGAACACGATCGTGGAGTTGTTCTGCAGGATGCGGTCGACGATCGCCTCTTCGACGTGTGGCCAGACCGACCCGGTGACCTCGCTGTACTCGGCATCCGCTGCTTCCCCCGGAACCCCGGGCGGCGGGGGCGGGTTCGTCATGTCGTCCATCGGGACGACCACCCCGAGTTCGAAGGTCTTCGATGCCGGCGGTGCGACGATCTCGACCGGGGCCGAGCCGCCGAGGAACCGCGCAACCTCGTCGATGGGGCGGACCGTGGCCGAGAGGCCGATCCGCTGCGCCGGGGTCTCGATGCCGTTGAGTCGGCGCAGCGCGTCGAGGCGCTCCAGGCTCACGGCGAGGTGCGCTCCGCGCTTGGTGGCGGCGACCGCGTGCACCTCGTCGATGATCACGGTGTGCACCCCGCGCAGAGTCTCGCCCGCGCGGCTCGTGAGCATGAGATACAGCGACTCGGGCGTCGTGATGAGGATGTCGGGCGGATCGGAGACCAGCTTGCGGCGGTCGCTCGACGTCGTGTCGCCCGAGCGCACGCCGACCGTCACCGCGGGGGCGGGCACTCCGAGCCGCCGGGCCGACTGTCCGATGCCGATCAGCGGGGACCGCAGGTTGCGCTCGACGTCGACGCCGAGGGCCTTCAGCGGAGAGATGTAGAGGATGCGGGTGCGCGGCTCGCCCTTGGCCGGCGGGGCGGTCTCGGTCATGCGCTCGCGGAACACGCTGTCGATCGCCCAGAGGAACGCCGACAGCGTCTTGCCCGAACCGGTCGGCGCCACCACCAGCGCGTGCTTGCCCGCGGAAATCGCGTCCCACGCACCCGCCTGGGCGGGAGTGGGCGCGGGGAAAGCACCCCGGAACCAGTCCTGTGTGGCGGGGGTGAAGCGTTCGAGCACGTCGCTCATCCCTCCATCTTCGTCGAGGCCGGGGACATCGGGGCGAAAGGGGCGTGAGGAGAGCTGGCGAGGGGCGTCGTACTGAGGTACGACGCCCCTCCGGAGTGGGCACTTCGGGCCGACGCGACGCGGATGCCTCCGCTCATACCGTCTCCTTATGCCCACCGAACAGACCGCCTCCGCCCCTGCCCGAACCGCCCTCCGCGCTCTCGTCGCGATCGCCGGAAGCGTCCTCGTCGCCGTCGCCCTGACGATCATCTGGATCGCCCGGCTGAGCATCGATCGGGTGCTCTACGTGAGCGGGCTCGGGGCTGCCGGCGAGCCGACGGCCGGGTGGTTCGAGCTCGCACTGCTCCTGCTCGTCGCCGGCGGGTTCTCGGTCGCCTGGGCCGCGCGCGGACTGCGTTCGTCGGCGCCGTGGCTGAGCGTCGGGTCGCCGTCGCTCTCGGTGGCGATCGCCTCGTCGCTGTTCCTCGTCGCCTCCCAGGTGCCGTGCACGACCGGATGCCCCCTGCCGGTCGGCCCCACGTTCACCTGGCAGGATCTCGTCCACACGACGGTCGCCGTGCTCGCTTTCGCGCTCGCCGCGTTCGCGATGCTGCAGGTGTCGTTCGTCAAAGACCGCCCGATGCTGCGGATCCTCTCGCTGGGCGCGGGCATCTCGACCGCGGTGATCGCCGCGGCCGGCGGCATCCTCTCGCTCCTGCAGTTCCGCACCGACATCGGCAGCATGCTCGAACTCGTCGCGACGACGATCGGGATGGGGTGGCTCGCGATCCTCGGCTTCGAGACGGCCGTCTCGCAGCGACCGCGTGCGGTGCGCAGGCAGACGTGGGAGCCGGTGCCGCGGGGGCGCGCCGTCGACCGGACCGCCGTGCGTCGCCCCGCCACGGGAGCGCTCGTCGCCGTCGCCGGCTGACGGAACGCGACGGGTGCGGTGCGTAGAGTCGTCCCATGCGAGAGTCAGCACCCGCCGATGGCGAGCTCCGCGCGATGAATCTGCCGCGGCCTCCCGGGGTGGTGCGGCGGTTCTGGAGCCGGCATCCCTGGCTCTTCGACGGGCTGCTCGCCTCCCTCTATCTCCTCCTCAGCACCTTCCTGGCGCTGGTCACCCCGCTGGCGTCGGGAGTCTGGGCGCCGGACGCGTCGATCATCGTCCCGCTCGTGCTCGGTGTGATCGCCGCCGCCGGACTGCTCCTGCGCCGCCAGCGGCCCTGGCTCACGTTCGCGGTGTTCGCCGTCGTCGCGGTCGTCGCCTTCGTGTCGGACACCCCGGCGGAGCCGTTCGGACTCGGCCTCGCGCTCTACGCCCTCTTCGTCTACCGGTCGAACCGCAGCGGATGGATCGCGTTCGGAGTGACGGTGCTGGTCGGCGTCCTCGTCTTCCCGGCGCTGGACTGGGTGCGTCGCGGCGCACCGGAGAGCGCCTTCACCTCCGTCCCGGGGAGTCTGCTGTTCCTCGTCGTGATGCTGATCGCGGCGCTCCTCGGGGTGACCGTGGGTGATCGACGCCGATACATCGGGGCGATCCTCGACCGCGCCAACCAGCTCGCGCGCGAACGCGACCAGCAGGCGCGTATCGCGACGCTGGCGGAGCGCGCCCGGATCACCCGCGAGATCCACGATGTCGTCGCGCACAGCGTCTCGGTCATGGTGTCGCTCGCCGACGGCGCGAGCGCCCTGGCCGAGAAGGATCCGCAGCGGTCTCGCGGCGCCATCCAAGAGATCGGCGAGGTCGGTCGACAGTCGCTCGTCGAGATGCGGCAGCTGCTCGGTGCTCTCGGTGACGACGGCGGCGACGGCGAGGAGCAGAGTCCGCTGCGGCCGAACCCCGGCCTCAGCGAGCTCGCATCGCTCGTCGAGACGTTCCGCGCCGCCGGGCTGCCGGTGACGGTGCGGATGGAAGGGGCCGTGCCATCGTCGCCTGCCCTGCAGAACACGATCCACCGCATCGTGCAGGAAGCCCTCACGAACGCCCTCCGCTACGCGAAGGAACCGCGGGAGGTTCTCGTGAACCTCGACTTCCGCGCCGACCTGTTCGTCATCGAGATCACCGACGACGGGCGGCAGGGGCCACCGGCGGCGTCGGTCGGGTCGGGACGCGGCCTCGTCGGCATCCGCGAACGCGCCCGCCTCGCGGGGGGAACGGTGGAAGCGGGCCCCGTATCCGGCGGCGGCTGGCGAGTACGGGTGGAGATCCCCGAACAGGAGGAGAACTCATGAGTGAAGAGCAGATTCGCGTGCTCCTCGTCGACGACCACGAATTGATCCGTCGCGGGATGCGGATGGTGCTCGACGCCGAGGATGACATGCGCGTGGTCGGTGAGGCGGCGTCCGGCGCGGAAGCCGTGCACATGGCGGAAGATCTGCGGCCCGATGTGATCCTGATGGACATCCGGATGCCGGAGATGGACGGCATCGAGGCGACCAGACGCATCGTCCGTGGGACGCCGTCGAGCCGCGTCCTGGTGCTGACGACGTTCGACCTCGACGAGTACGCGTTCGGGAGCCTCCGGGCGGGGGCGAGCGGATTCCTGCTGAAGAACACGCCTCCCGCGCAGCTGCTCGCCGCCATCCGTTCGATCGCGGCGGGTGACGCCCTGGTCTCCCCGCGGGTCACCCGAGCGATGCTCGACCTGTTCGCCACCCGCCTGCCGCGGCAGACCGAGACGGTCGATCCGAGGTTGGACGTGCTGACCGAGCGTGAGCGGGAGGTGTTCCTCGCGATCGCGAAGGGCTTCAACAACACCGAGATCGGTGAGAGCCTCTTCGTCTCGGAGTCGACCGTGAAGACCCATGTCGGACGCATCCTTCAGAAGCTCGACCTCCGCGACCGGGTGCAGGCCGTGATCCTCGCCTACGAGGCCGGGCTGGTGTGAGGGGCCGGGCCGGGACGGATCCCGGCCCGGCACCGATCGCCCCGGTCATGACCCCAGCGAGACCTCCTGCAGAGCCCTCTCGCCGTCGATCTCGAGCGTCAGATCGAGGTCGAGTCGGCGCAGGAACGCGTCGTCATGGCTGACGACGAGCACCGCTCCCCGATAGGAGCGCAGCGCCTCGACCAGTTGATCGACCGTGTCGACGTCGAGGTTGTTGGTCGGCTCGTCGAGCACCACGAGGTGCGGTGCGGGATCGGCGAGCAGCAGCTTCGCCAGCGCCACCCGGAAGCGCTCGCCGCCGGAGAGGGCGGACACCGGGCGCTCCGCCGTCGCGCCGCGGATCAGGAACCGGGCGAGCCGGTTGCGCAGCTCCTTCTCGGGAACCTGGGGCGCCGCGGCCGCGATGTTCTCGAACACCGACCGCTCCTCGTCGAGGCCGTCGACCCGCTGCGGCAGGTAGCCGATCAGGTCGGTGTGGGCCTCGATGTGCAGGGTCGGCCGTTCATTACTCCTCAATTCTTCGGCTGAATCGGCCGAAGAGCCCTGTTCCGGGCCGTCGGCCGTCGTTTCTGAGGAGTTGTGAACACCACCCGCGACCAACCGCTCCAGCAGCGTCGTCTTGCCGGCGCCGTTCCGGCCGATCAGGGCCACACGCTCCGGACCCTGGATCACCCAGGCTCGCTCCTCGTCTCCGATCGTCGCGATCCGGCGGCTCCGGGACACCTGCGGATCGGGCAGCTCGATCTTCATCGACGAGTCCGAGCGCACGCGGCGCCCGGCCTCCTCGCGAGCGTTGTGTGCGGCCTCCTCCTTGGCGCCGACCTCGGTGCGGAGCCGGCCCGCCGACACCTCGGCCGCCATCTTGCGGCCGTGCGCGATGATCTTCGGGACCCGCTTCTCGATCTCGGCCTTCTTCGCCGTGCGGGCGCGGTGCGCGAGTTTGACCTCGGCCTCGATCCGCTGGCGCTTCTCCTTGCGGAGCACCTGTGCGGCGGTGACCTCGGCCTGCTTCGCGGCATCCTGCTCGGCGTCCAGCCAGGTACGCCACTCGGAGTACGGACCGCCGAACACGCTCAGCGTCTGGGCATAGAGCTCGGCGGTGTCGTCCATCAGCTCCAGCAGCGACAGGTCATGACTGACGACGATGAGCGTGCCCTTCCACGCGCGCACCATCGCCGCGAGCTTCGCCCTGGCGTCGCGGTCGAGGTTGTTGGTCGGCTCGTCGAGGAGCGTGATCGGCGCGCGACGCAGGCGGATGCCGGCGATCGCCACGAGCACGGCCTCCCCTCCGGAGAGCTCGCCGACGCGGCGGTCGAGGAACTCCGGCGCGAGGCCGGCTTCGGCGAGCGACGCCTCGGCCCGCGCCTCGATGTCCCAGTCGTCGCCGACCGCGTCGAAGTGGGCGGGGTCGACGTCGCCGGCGCTGATCGCCCGCACGGCGTCGAGCGCCTCGGACACGCCGAGGAGCTCGGCGACGCGGCGGTCGACGTCGAGGGTCAGCTGCTGCGGGAGGTACGCGACCTCGCCGGACGCCGTGACGACGCCCGACGTCGGTTCGAGTTCGCCGGCCATCAGGCGCAGCAGCGTCGATTTGCCGGCGCCGTTGCGTCCGACGAGGCCGGTGCGTCCGGACCCGAAGGCACCGGACACGCCGTCGAGCGCGACCGACCCGTCGGGCCAGGTGAAGGTGAGCCGGTCGAGGATGACCGACGCGTGAAGAGTGGTGGGTTGTGACATGAGTGTCTCCTGTCGAGTGCGAGGGTGCACTGACACCGAGCCCCGGCCGGGCGTGAACGCGTCACGGATGCGGAGGGGAGGGTCTGCCGTGGAGTCGGCGATCGTCGGTTCAGCGCGCGGAAAGAGGAGCGCGGAGGCGACGGATCAGATCAAAGGACTTCCAGACACGGCGGACAGGACTCCCCGACGATACCCGGGCGTGTCGGCGTTTCGCAACCCCGGGCGTGTCGCGGCCGGGCGCGGGGCTCAGCGACCGGGCAGCACGACGGGAGAGCCGGTGTCCGGGTCGGCGATCACGCGCGCCTTCAGGTCGAACAGCTCGGTGAGCAGCCGTGCATCGACGATGTCGCGCGGTGCGCCCTCGGCGACGATGCGCCCATCCTTCATCGCGATCAGGTGCGAGGCGTAGCGGGCGGCCTGATTGATGTCGTGCAGCACCACGACGACCGTCCGCCCCTCCTGGTGCAGCCGGGTGACGAGTTCGAGCACCTCGATCTGATGCCCGATGTCGAGGAACGTCGTCGGCTCGTCCAGCAGCAGGATCGGGGTCTCCTGGGCGAGCGCCATCGCGATCCAGGCGCGCTGGCGCTGTCCGCCGGAGAGCTCGTCGACGTTGCGCTCGGCGAGGTCGGTCACGTTCGTCGCCGCCATGGCCTCCGCGACCGCCCGCTCGTCTTCGGCCGACCAACTCGAGAGCACGCTCTGATGCGGGTAGCGGCCGCGTCCGACGAGGTCGGCGACCGTGATGCCCTCGGGGGCGAGCGGGCTCTGCGGCAGCAGCCCCATCCGCCGCGCCACCTCCTTGGTCGACAGGCGGGTGATGTCGCCGCCGTCCAGGAGTACGCGGCCTCCGGTGGTGGGGAGCAGTCGGGCGAGTGCGCGCAGCAGCGTGGACTTGCCGCAGGCGTTCGGCCCGACGATCACGGTGAGCTCGCCGTCGGGGATCCGCACATCGAGTCCGTCGAGCACCCCGCGTCCGCCGTAGCCGACGCGCAGGTCCTCGGTCGCGAGTCGTGTCATCGTCGTCCTCCTCCGGTGAAGCGCCTGCTCTCGCGCATGAGCAGCACGAGCAGATAGAGGCCGCCGATGCAGATCGTCACCGCGCCGGTCGGCAGGGTCACGTCGGGGATCGCATGCTGGGCGATCACGTCCGCGACGAGCAGCAGCAGCGACCCGGTCAGCGCGGCCCCGACGAGGTCGACCGAGGTGCCGCGCCCGGTCAGCCGCTGCCCGATCTGCGGGGCGGCCAGGGCCACGAACGCGATCGGCCCGGCAGCGGCGGTCACCGCGGCGATCGCGGCGACGCCGAGCAGCATGAGCATGCCGCGAGTGCGTTCCAGCGGGATGCCGAGCATGGCCGCGGCGTCGTCGCCCAGCTCGAGCCGCCGCATCCGGCGCTGAGCGGCCGGGGCGCACAGCAGCACCGCGGCGATCGCGATCGCGGCGAATCCGAGAGTGGTCCAGTCGACCGCCGCGAGGGATCCCGCGCCCCAGACGGCCGCACGCAGCGCGAGGTCGACGTCGACCCTGGTGCTGAACCATGTGTTCAGGGACTGCAGGAGCGCGCCCATCGCGATGCCGACGATGATGAGTCGGAACCCCTGCATGCCGCGGCGGAACGCCAGCAGGTAGACGATCGTCGCGGTCAGCACGCCGCCGACCAGCGCCCCGGCGGCGTAGGCGGCATAGCCGGTCGCGCCGGTCAGCATCATCAGGATCACGCCCGAGTACGAGCCGGTGCTGAAGCCGATCACATCCGGGCTGCCCAGGGGGTTGCGGGTGAGGGACTGGAAGATGCTGCCCGAGATGCCCAGCGCCGCGCCGAACAGCAGCGCCGCGACCACCCGGGGCGCCCGCCACTCGATGACGACCTTGCGCACCGCACCTTCGGACTGTCCGAGGAAGGCGCCGATCACCTCACCGGCGCTGACTCCGTAGCTGCCGAGCGTCATCGCCCAGACCGCGAGGCCGAGGGCGAGGGCGGTGAGAGCCGCGCAGACCAGCAGCATCCGGCGGGTGGTGCGCACCGAGAGCGGGCCGGCGCGCAGGACGAGGGTCACGCTCACAGGGCCTTCGCCTTCCCGCCGCGGACGAGCGCGATGAGCACGGGCGCGCCGATCAGCGGCAGCATCACGCCGACCTGCAGCTCGGCGGGGATCACGAGGATCCGGCCGAGGATGTCGGCGCCGAGTACCAGGGCGGGTGCGAGCACGGCGGAGTACAGCGTGATCCAGATCCAGTCGGGTCCGGTGATCCAGCGCACGGCGTGGGGGACGACCAGTCCGACGAACACCAGGGGTCCGACGGCCGCCGTCGCCGCACCGCACAGGAGCGCGACGGCCAGGATGATCGCGACCCGTGTGACGCCGAGCCGCACACCGACGGCCCGCGCGGTGTCTTCACCGAGCGCGAGGGCGTTCAGCGGACGCACGCAGAACGCCGCGATCAGGAGTCCGACGGCGATGGGCACGAGAACCGCGTCGATCGTGCCGCTCGGGCGATCGGCGAGCGTGCCCGCACCCCAGAAGCGCATCCGGTCGAACGTCTCCGTGTCGATGAGGGCGAGCGTGTGCGAGAACCCGGTGAGCACGGCCGCGAACGCCACACCGACCAGGGTCAGGCGCACCGGGGACCCCGCGCCACGACCGGCGCCGGCGGCGAGGTACACGAGAGCGGATGCCGCGATGGCGCCGACGAACGCGAACGGCAGGTACTGGTCGATCCGGGTGATCCCGAGGAAGGCCACCGCGAGCGTGACCGCGAAGCCCGCCCCGGCGTTCACCCCGAGGATGCCGGGGTCGGCGAGCGGGTTCCGGGTGAGAGCCTGGATGAGCGCCCCCGAGACTCCGAGCGCGGCGCCCACGAGGAGGCCGAGCACCGTGCGGTCGACGCGGGCGCTGGTGACCGTGACCTGGCTCACCGATCCGTCCGGGGCCACGAACGCCTGCCAGACCACGTCGAGCGGCAGTGCGGCCGATCCCGCGACCACGCTCAGCACGCACAGCGCGGCGAGGAGCAGCAGCGAGACGCCGAGTCCGAACACCCGGCGCCGAGTGCGGGTCTGCCGAACGCCGGCTCCGGTGGCCGGCGCGGTGCGCGTGGCGGTGGTCATGGGGCTCCTCTGAACGCCGAAACGCTAACAGCTTCCGGCGGTCGCGCCGTGCGGTTCAGGCGCCGGCGAGGGCGCCGCGGGCATCGGTGGTGAGGCGGTCGGCGGGGACCCCGGTCTCTCGGCTGAGGGCCTTCACGAGGCCCGCCCTCGTGCGGAAGCCCGAGAGCCGTGCTGCCGCGGTCAGATCGCCGCCCCCGACCAGGTGCGCGACGGCGGCGTTCATGCGAGCCCGACCCCGCCAGCGCGAGAACGACCAGCCCGTCTCGGTGACGAAGATGCGCTGCACCTGGCGCGCGCTCATCCGATGGCGCGCCGACAGTTCATCGAGGGGGAGCGGCAGGCGCAGAGCATCCTTCGCGAGGCGTCTGGCGGCCGGATGCTCGGGGTACACGACCGGGAAGTAGGGGCGCGACACGGTCTCCAGCACGCGGGCGATCGCCCGGCGGAACGGCAGGATCTGCTCGTCGGTGCTGGGCGCTGCGACGAGCGCGGTGGTCATGACGTCGACGAGCGCGGGGACGACGCCGAGCACACGGACGCGCGTCGAGGGCGCTGCGGCGTCCTCGAGGATCGGCCCCAGCACCGTCCCGCCCTCGCGGACGCGGACCGCGTGCGGGACGTGCGGCTGCAGCCACGCGGCCTCGTGCCGGCCGAGCGGGATGTCGACGCCGTCGACGGTCAGCACGGCCGAGCCGGTCACGACGTAGACGACGTGCGGCTCGTCGTGCTCGTGGGTGTCGTGTCCGAGGAAGCGGATCGAGTTCTCCGGGACGGTGCCGGCGAGAGCGGTGGATCGCACGCTGTTCCCCTCCGAGACATGTCGCATCCGTCCGTGTCGATGTCGCATGCGTCACGATTCGACCGGTTAGTGAGAATAGCCTTACCTTACCCGAGCAGCGCCGTCCGCCGCCTGCCCGCCGGTCCCTGCACCCGTCGAACCCGAGGTCTCTCCATGTCCAGATCCGTCCGTCTTCTCGCCGCGCTCCCCGTGGTCGCCCTGTTCGCCCTGGCGTCGTGCGCCGCCGATCCCGCCCCCGAGTCGGGAGCCGGCGCGTCCGAAGAGGCGACGACCCGCGTCGTCACCACCGAGCAGGGCGACGTCACCGTCCCCGCCGATCCGCAGAAGGTCGTGGTGCTGAACTACGCACTCGCCGGCTACCTCTACGACCTCGACGTGCCGGTCGCGGCAGTGACCTCGGAGGACTTCGGCTACGAGGCGTCGTACTCCGACTTCTGGGCAGAGGATGCCGAGAAGCAGGGCACCGAGTTCATCACGTGGAGCGGCGACGGCTTCGACCTCGAGGCGATCCTCGCACTCGAGCCCGACCTGATCGTCGGCGGTGGCATCGGCTTCCCGCTGTTCCTCGCCACCGACGCCTACGACGACCTCAGCGACATCGCGCCCACCGTGCTGGTGAGCGGCGACAAGGCGACCTGGCAGGACCAGTACTCGTTCCTTGCCGAGGACGTCTTCGGCAAGGGCGAAGTGTACGACGAGGCGCTCGCCGCCTACGAGGACCGCGTGGACGAGGTCGCCGCGAACATCACGGTGCCGGCCGCCCCGGCCGCGTTCTTCTCGATCCTCCCCGACGGCACGGTGTACGTCGCCCGCGAGGACATGGGCCTTCCGGTGGTGTTCGACGCCGTCGGCATCGAGGCCGCGCCGCTCTTCGCCGACGGCGACTACGAGCCCTACACCCCGGGTGGCGACTCGTTCGAGCTGTCGACCGAGCAGGTCGGCCAGGTCATCACGCAGCCCACGGTCTTCATCACCGGCTTCAACACCGACATCGGCGACGTCGACACGCTGTCCGAGAACCCGGTCCTCGCCGCGCTCCCGGCGTTCCAGAACGACGCCGCCTACGTGCTGCCGTACTGGGTCGCCCGCGGCGACTACGACGAGGCGCTGGCTCTGCTCGACATCATCGAGGAGCTGTTCGGCTGAGATGGCACAGCGCGCATTCACCTCGCATCCGCTGGTCGTGCGCCGCGTGACGGTGCGCCGCATCGAGGAGATCACTCCTCGGATGCGGCGCATCGTCGTCGGCGGAGAGGGCCTGGGGGAGACCGTCGTCGACGGGCACACCCACCGGGCCTTCGCGGCCCCGGGATTCGACGACCACATCAAGCTGATCTTCGCCGCAGACGGCGACCTCGATTCGGCGCTGCCGATCCAACTCCCGCACGGCATCGAATGGACCGCCGCCGAGAACCGGCTCGCCCGCGACTACACGCCGCGCTGGGTGGATGCCGAGGCCGGCGAGATGGCGCTCGACTTCGTGCTGCACGGCGACGGACCGGCAGCATCCTGGGCGCAGGCGGCCGCGATCGGCGACGAGCTCTGCTTCGTCGGACCGAAGTCGTCGCTGCGACTGCCGGAGGAGCTCGACTGGATCGCGCTGATCGCCGACGAGACCGGCCTGCCCGCGGTCGGTCGGTTCCTCGACGAGCGTCCGACCGACGCGGCGGCGCACGTGCTGCTGCTGGTCGAGGACGACGCCGCCCGCCAGGAGCTGAGTCTGCGCCCCGGCGACACCGTGACCTGGGTGACGGCACCCGGCGGCGACGCGGCGGCGTTGGAGGAGGCTGTCCGGAACCTCGCGCTTCCGGCCGACGGCGAGGGCTACGCCTGGGCCGCCGCGGAGAGTCGTGCGCTGCTGCCGGTGCGACGCTACCTGCAGCGCGAGCGGGGGCTCGCGAAGGACCGCCTGAACATCACCGGATACTGGCACGCGGAGACGGTCTCAATGGGGGACGACGCCTCGGCACCGGAGATTCCACCCGTGGTCGAGCCGGCGTCTCCCGTGCCGTGGCTCGTCGTCAGAGCGGCCGTCCGACTGGGTGTGGTGGATGCCCTCGCCGACGGGCCGCTCCCGCTGTCGACGCTGGCCGCGAGGCTCGGGGTGGCTCCGAGGTCGCTCGAGGCGCTCCGTGGCATCCTCACGTCGGCCGAGGTGATCGCCGGCGACGTCGACGCTCTCTCCCTCGGGCGCTTCGGGGAGGAGCTGCTCGAGGAGCACCACCGCGAGGAGTTCGACGGCCTGGAGGCGGAGGCCGTGCTGGCGCTGCGCGATCTCGATCACGCGCTGCGCGAGGGCGTGTCTCCCTGGCAACGGGCGTACGGCGACTCCCTCGCGGCGCAAGCGCAGACGGATGCCGCGCACGTCGAGACACTCGTGGAGGATGCCGGCCGACTCGCCTACCTGCTCGACGGCTTCGTTGCGAACCCGATGTGGGACGAGGTCGCCCACCTGCTCATCGTCGGTCCGGGTGCTCCTGCGGTCCTCGGCGCCTTCGAGGACGGGGGCCGGGGCGGCATCGACATCGCGCTCCACGAGAGCGGCCTGGTGCGCGACGCGATCGTCGAAGATGCCGGTGGGTCCGCGACCGTCTGGGACGGCCGACTCGTCGATGTCGCGGTGGCCGCTCTCGCCCTCGCTCATCGCACCGATGCCGAAGCGGTCGCGCTGCTCGACGAGCTCGCCCCGCACACGTCGCGCCTGATCCTGCTCGAGTCGAGCAGGCCCGATGCGCTCAGCCCCGACGCCGAGGAGCATCAGGTCGTCGGCTTCGCGATGACCGGTGCGCCGTTCCGCTCCACCGAGCGGCTCGGCGAACTGGCCGCGGCGGCGGGATGGACGTGGGAGCGGGCGGAGCCGCTCGGCTGGGGGATCGAGGCGACCGTCCTCGTCCGCGCCTGAAACGGTCTCGGCGGCGGCACCGCGCTCCTCGGAGGGTGCGCAGCGGTGCCGCCACCGAACGCCGACCGGCTCAGCTCTTCGCGATCCCGTCGATCCACTTCGTGAGGAAGCGGTGCACGTCGGTCAGCTCTTCTTGGGAGATGCTGTGCGTGAGCCCCGTGTAGACCCGGCCGGACAGGTCGGAGTGCCCGGGCAGCCACTGCGCGGTGTGATCCACCAACTCGGGCGGGATGACGTCGTCGTGCGTGCCGCGCCCCCAGAAGACCGGAGGCCGCAGCTCGGCCAGTGCCTCATCGTGCGGCAGTTCGCCGGATGCCACGTAGCCGCTGAGCGCCGCGACCGCGCCGAAGCGCTCCGGTGCGAGTCGGAGAGCCTGCAGCGACACCGCCGCGCCCTGCGAGAAGCCGAGCAGTGCGACCGAGGGAGCATCTTCTGCCGCGGCGTCGAGCCAGCGCAGGAACGCCTCGGCGGCGACCGTGACCGCCTCGGGGCTGCGTCCGTCGAGTCCCTCGATCGCGTACCAGGACCGCCCCGGCATCGGCCACGGCGGTGCGAGGGGAGCGGCGACGGATGCGACGGCGATGCCCTCGGGGAGGTAGGGGACGAGCCCGAACAGGTCGTGCTCATCCGCCCCGTAGCCGTGCAGCAGCACCAGCAGCGGCATCCGTCCGCGGTCGGAGGTCGACCAGCGGGTCGCGGTGTCGTCGATCGTCAGGTTCTCGCTCACACCGTCATCCTGCCAGGGACGACCGACGTGCACGCGGTGTCGGTCGGGAGAGACGGCTGGTAGAAAGGACACATGTCGGTCCGCACACCTGATCCCGATCCGGAGCCCGAAGACGATGGTCTCGGCGCGTTCTCGGATTCGAACCCGCCGGCGCCCGACGGCAACCCGGGCTGGCTGAGCGAGTTCGAACTCGAAGAGGCGCGGCGCCGACTGCCGATGCTCTACGTCGAGGCGATCCCGGTGCGTACCGACGGCTCCGGGCAGGTCATCGAGATCGGCATCCTCCTGCGTTCCACCCCGATGGGGGAGATGACGCGCACGATCGTGTCGGGTCGCGTGCGCTTCGGCGAGACCATCCGCGACGCCCTGTTCCGGCACGTCGAGAACGATCTCGGGCCGATGGCGTTCCCGATCATGCCACCGCAGCCGCTGCCGTTCACGGTGGCCGAGTACTTCCCGATGCCCGGTGTGAGTGCGTTCCACGACGACCGGCAGCACGCCGTGTCGCTGGCGTTCGTCGTGCCGGTGACCGGCACGTGCGAGCCGCGTCAGGATGCCCTCGAGGTCACCTGGTTCTCGCCGGAGGCCGCGGGGTCGGATGCGGTCGCCGCCGAGATGGAGAACGGACGAGGCACCCTCATCCGTCAGGCTCTCGCCTACCTCGGCCTGCTCCGCTAGTCGCCTCCGCACCCTGCACTCCCTCCGGCCGCCCTGGGCCTTTCCGAGGGTGACTCTTGCGTCGACGAATCTAATGGGCTAGAAAGTAGACCATTAGTCCAATCGGCAAAAGGATGCTTCGACATGGATGCTTCGACAACGACGTCGCGCAGCACGGCAGCACCCCAGGAGCGCAATCTCCGCGGGAACCTCGGGGCGGTGTCCGTCACCTTTATGGTGATCGCGGCCGCAGCCCCGCTCACGGTCGTCGGCGGGCTCGTGCCCATCGGCTTCCTCGTGGGCAACGGCATCGGCTTCCCGGTCATGTTCCTCGTGGCCACCGTGATCCTGCTGCTGTTCTCGGTGGGCCTCACAGCGATGAGCCGCTTCCTCCCCAAAGCAGGATCGTTCTTCGTGTTCGCGACCCACGGGCTCGGTCGCACGCCCGGGCTCGCCACCGCCTACCTCGCGCTCGTCTGCTACACGACCGTGCAGATCGCGGTGTTCTCCTACCTGGGCGCGACGATCAGCTCGAGCATCGTCCTCCTCGGTGGCCCCGAGATCCCGTGGTGGCTGCTCACCCTCGCCTCCGTGGCGCTCGTCGGCGCGCTCGGCTATCGGCAGATCGAGCTCAGCTCCCGCGTCCTCGTGGTCGTGCTGCTCGCCGAGATCGGCATCGTCGTGCTGCTGGGGATCGTCATCCTCGTCACCGGCGGCGCGGAGGGTGTGACCTTCGGGTCGTTCCTGCTGCAGAATGTCCTCTCCGGTGCTCCCGCGCTCGGCCTGATGTTCGCAATCGCGAGCTTCATCGGGTTCGAGTCGACCGTCGTCTACCGCGATGAGGTGCGCACGCCGGAGCGCACGATCCCCCGTGCGACCTACGCGTCCGCGATCGTGATCGGCGTCTTCTACGCCTTCGCCGCCTGGGCCGTCGTGGTGGGTGTCGGCGAGGGAGCGATCATCGAGGAAGCGGCCGCCGACCCGACCACGCTGATCACCCGTGTCACCGAGCAGTACCTCGGCCCGGTCGGCTCGATCGCCGTCGCCGTGCTGTTCCTCGGGAGCATGTTCGCCGCGGTGCTGTCGCTGCACAACGTGCTGACCCGTTACCACCACGCCATGGCCAACGCCCGGGTGCTGCCCGACCGCGTCGGCACGGTGCACGCGCAGCACGGTTCGCCGCACGTCGCCTCGATCGTGCAGGTGGCGACCTCGGGCATCGCGATCATCGTGCTCGCCCTGATCGGCTTCGCGCCGGAGAACATCTTCTCCTGGTTCGCCGGCATCGGGACGCTCGCGATCGTGATCCTGATGGCGGTCACGTGCCTCTCGGTCGTGGTCTACTTCGCCCGTACCCGGGTGCTGCGCAGTCCATGGCACACCGTGATCGCCCCGATTCTGGGCTTCGTCGGTCTCGCCGTTTCCGCCGTTCTCATCGCCGCCAACTTCCCGCTGCTCGTGAGTGACGTCGACGCCGAGGGGAACCCCGCCTGGGGCCCGATCAGCATCACCCTGGTCGGAGTCGTGGTCATCGCCCCGGTGATCGGGCTTGTGCAGGCCGCGATCATGCGCGCGAAGGCGCCCGAGGCGTACGCCCAGATCGTGCGCCGATTCGACGAGAACGCCTGACCCTCGACACACCCGCCCCGCACCCGAAGGATGGACATCATC
>NZ_JAAUVO010000031.1:0-26998 GCF_012030385.1 Microbacterium sp. B19(2022) | reverse complement strand
GGGCAGGCGGACGTCGAGCTGGCACCGTTCGAAGCCGGTGGCATCGAACTGGTGCCGGTCGCGCTGAGCGCGGAGGAGATCGCGGAGTACTACGAGGGCTTCGCCAACGACACGATCTGGCCGCTGTACCACGACGTGATCGCGCCGCCGCAATACCACCGCGAATGGTGGGACGCGTACGTCAGGGTCAACCGTCGGTTCGCCGAAGCCGCCGCCGCTGCCGTGGCGGAGGAGGGCACTGTCTGGGTGCACGACTACCAGCTGCAGCTCGTCCCGCAGATGGTGCGCGAACTGCGTCCGGACGTGACGATCGGCTATTTCCACCACATCCCGTTCCCGGCTCACGGCCTCTACGCCCAGCTGCCGTGGCGCGATCAGGTGCTGCGCGGGCTGCTCGGTGCCGACGTCATCGGCTTCCAGCGTGCTCAGGACGCCACGTACTTCCTCACGGCGGTGCGCCGCCGGCTCCGCTACGACGTCAAGGGACCGAACGTCTCGGTCCCCGACGGGGAGGGGACCCGCACGGCACTGGCCCGGGCGTTCCCGATCTCCATCGACACGACGCCCTACCTCGAGCTCGCGGCCCGCGAAGACATTCGCGCGCGTGCCGCCGAGATCCGGGCGAGCCTCGGCAACCCGAAGCGCATCCTGCTCGGCGTCGATCGACTCGACTACACCAAGGGCATTCGCCACCGCATCAAGGCCTACGGGGAGCTGCTCGCGGAAGGGCGACTCAACGTCGAAGACGTCACGCTCGTGCAGGTCGCGAGTCCGAGCCGGGAGCGCGTCGACGCGTACGTCCATCTGCGTGACGAGATCGAGCTCGCCGTCAGCCGAATCAACGGCGACACGGACACGATGGGCCACTCCGCCATCCGGTATCTGCACCAGGGCTATCCACGCGAGGAGATGGTCGCGCTCTACCTGGCTGCCGACGTGATGCTGGTGACCGCACTTCGCGACGGCATGAACCTCGTCGCCAAGGAATACGTCGCCAGTCGAGTGGACGATCGCGGAGTCCTCGTGCTCAGTGAGTTCACCGGTGCGGCGGACGAGCTGCGGCAGGCGGTGCGGGTCAACCCGCACGACATCGAAGGGCTCAAGGACGCGATCATGACCGCGGTGGAGATGCCCCCGGCCGAGCAGGGGCGGCGCATGAGATCACTGCGCCGCCGTGTGCTGGACAACGATGTGAACGCCTGGTCCTCCTCGTTCCTCGCCGCGCTGTCCGAGGTGCGCGGACGCTGAGCGCCCGCGGGGCCGCGATACTGGGAAAGAACCCCCTGCGATTGGAGAACCTGTGACGCGCCCCTGGATCCCCGGAACCGATGACGACGACCTGAGCGCCCTGGCGGCTACTCCGCGCCTGGTCGTGGCCCTCGACTTCGACGGCACCGCCTCCCCGCTCGTGCCCGACCCGATGGCCGCGCGCGCACTGCCGGAGGTCGCCGTGCAGGTGGAGCGACTCGCATCGCTTCCCGACACCGTCGTGGCCTACGTCTCCGGGCGCAGCATGCACGACCTGCGCGTCATCACCGAACACACCGACGATTCCGCGATCGCCCTGGCGGGCTCGCACGGCGCGCAGTACTGGTTCCCCGGTGAGGGAGACGCCGAGATCGCGGGCGACATCACCGAAGACGGTTCGCGTGAAGAGCTGTGGGCAGCCGCGAAGCCGATCATCGAGCGCTACGAAGGCGCGGAGTTCGAGCCCAAGACCTTCGGCATGGGCGTGCACACCCGCCGCGCGGACCGCGAGACCGAAGCGCGCGTCTTCGCCGAGATCGACGCCCTCGTCGCCGAGCGCTTCCCGCACTGGCGCCGCCGAGCCGGACACCGCGTACTGGAGTTCTCTTCGCGCGCAGAGGGCAAGGACGCGGCGATGAGGGCGCTCCGCGAGCGCTTCGATGCCACCGGAATCCTGTTCGCCGGCGACGATGTGACGGACGAGGATGCGATGCGCGTGCTGGAACCCGGCGACCTCGGAGTGCGTGTGGGCCCGGGGGAGAGCGCCGCGGTGCTTCGTGTGGACACTCCACAACAGATCGCCGCGCTTCTGGAGGCGCTCGCGGACGCCCGCACCTCTGCGCAGCAATAGACTTCCGTCATGTCCTCGCATGATCCCTCCAATAGCGCGCCCATCGACATCAAGCCCCGCAGCCGCGTCGTCACCGACGGCATCGAGGCCACGACCTCCCGAGGCATGCTCCGTGCCGTCGGGATGGGAGACGCCGACTGGGACAAACCGCAGATCGGCATCGCGTCCAGCTGGAACGAGATCACGCCCTGCAACCTGAGCCTCGACCGGCTCGCTCAGGGCGCCAAGGAAGGCGTGCACTCCGGCGGCGGCTACCCGCTGCAGTTCGGCACGATCTCCGTCTCGGACGGCATCTCGATGGGCCACGAGGGGATGCACTTCTCGCTGGTGTCCCGTGAGGTCATCGCCGACTCCGTCGAGACCGTGATGATGGCCGAGCGCCTCGACGGCTCCGTCCTGCTCGCCGGGTGCGACAAGTCGATCCCCGGCATGCTCATGGCGAGCGCCCGCCTCGACCTGTCGAGCGTGTTCCTCTACGCCGGCTCTATCGCGCCGGGGTGGGTCAAGCTCTCCGACGGCACCGAGAAGGACGTCACGATCATCGACTCGTTCGAGGCGGTCGGCGCGTGCCGTGCCGGTCTCATGAGCGAAGAGGACCTCAAGCGCATCGAGTGCGCGATCGCCCCGGGTGAGGGGGCCTGTGGTGGTATGTACACCGCCAACACGATGGCGTCCGTCGCCGAGGCACTCGGTCTCAGCCTCCCCGGTTCGGCCGCACCGCCCGCCGCGGACCGTCGCCGCGACTACTTCGCCCACCGCTCGGGCGAGGCCGTCGTGAACCTGCTTCGCCAGGGCATCACGACGCGCGACATCCTCACCAAGGAGGCGTTCGAGAACGCGATCGCCCTGGCGATGGCGCTCGGCGGCTCCACGAACGTCGTGCTCCACCTGCTGGCGATCGCCCGCGAAGCCGACGTCGAGCTGAGCCTGCACGACTTCAACCGCATCGGCGACAAGGTTCCCCACGTGGCCGACATGAAGCCGTTCGGCAAGTACGTCATGAACGACGTCGACCGTCACGGCGGCATCCCCGTGATCATGAAGGCGATGCTCGACGAGGGTCTCCTGCACGGTGACGCACTCACCGTCACGGGCAAGACGCTCGCCGAGAATCTTGCCGACCTCGACCCGCAGCCGATCGACGGCGAGGTCATCCACACGTTCGACAACCCGATCCACGCGACGGGCGGGCTCACGATCCTGCACGGTTCGCTGGCTCCCGAGGGTGCCGTCGTGAAGACGGCCGGCTTCGACGCCGCCGTGTTCGAAGGCCCTGCCCGCGTGTTCGAGCGTGAGCGCGCTGCCATGGACGCCGTCGCCGAGGGCGAGATCGAGCCCGGCACCGTCATCGTCATCCGCTACGAAGGCCCCAAGGGCGGACCGGGTATGCGCGAGATGCTCGCCATCACCGCGGCCATCAAGGGCGCGGGACTCGGAAAAGATGTACTACTCTTGACGGACGGACGATTCTCAGGCGGCACAACCGGCCTGTGCATCGGCCACATAGCACCCGAAGCGGTGGACGCAGGTCCCATCGCCTTCGTGCGCGATGGTGATCTGATACGGGTCGATATCGCAGCTCGCTCTCTCGATCTACTCGTCGACGACGCAGAGCTCGCCTCCCGCCGTTCTGGCTGGGAGCCGCTTCCCCCGCGCTACACCCGAGGCGTTCTTGCCAAGTACTCGCGCCTCGTGCGGTCCGCCGCCGAGGGAGCGACCACCGGCTGACCCGGACGCTCCGGCATCCGGTGTCCTCCACAGATCATCAGAAGGAAAGTCATGACTGCTGACTCCGCCCCGGCTGTGCCGAGGCCGCCCGCCCGTCAATCCTCTGCCCCGGAGATCACCGGCGCCGAGGCCGTCGTCCGCTCGCTCGAGCTGCTCGGTGTCACCGATGTCTTCGGCCTTCCCGGCGGAGCGATCCTTCCCGTGTACGACCCGCTGATGGATGCCAAGGATCTGCGCCACATCCTGGTGCGGCACGAGCAGGGAGCCGGTCACGCGGCCGAGGGGTACGCCTCCGCGTCCGGCAAGGTGGGCGTGTGCATCGCGACCTCCGGCCCGGGTGCGACGAACCTCGTCACCGCGATCGCCGACGCCTACATGGACTCGGTGCCGATGCTGGCCATCACCGGTCAGGTGTTCTCGACGCTGATGGGGACCGACGCCTTCCAGGAGGCCGACATCGTGGGCATCACGATGCCGATCACGAAGCACTCGTTCCTGGTGAAGGACGCGGCCGACATCCCGGGCGCGATCGCGGCGGCGTATGAGATCGCCGGCACAGGTCGCCCCGGTCCCGTGCTGGTCGACATCACCAAGGATGCGCAGCAGGCGACGGCGCCGTTCGTGTGGCCGCCCAAGATCGATCTCCCCGGCTACCGTCCGGTGACCAAGGCGCACGGCAAGCAGATCCAGGCCGCAGCCACCCTGCTCGCCGAGGCCAAGAAGCCGGTGCTGTACGTCGGCGGCGGAGTGATCCGTGGCAAGGCGTCGGCCGAGCTCCTCGAGCTCGCGGAGTCCACGGGGGCGCCGGTCGTCACCACGCTGATGGCCCGCGGCGCCTTCCCCGACTCGCACTCGCAGCACCTCGGCATGCCGGGGATGCACGGCACGGTCCCGGCCGTGCTGGCGCTGCAGGAGGCCGACCTGCTGGTGTCGCTCGGCGCACGGTTCGACGACCGCGTGACGGGCAAGGCGGCGCTCTTCGCCCCGAACGCCAAGGTCGTGCACGTCGACATCGATCCCGCGGAGATCTCGAAGATCCGCACCGCGGATGTGCCGATCGTGGGAGATGTCCGCGACGTGCTGACCGACCTGGATGCCGCGTTCCGCGGTGCGACGGCCAGCGCGAAGCCGGACATCGAGGAGTGGTGGTCGTACCTCGATGGCCTCCGCACCGAGTTCCCGCTCGGCTACGCGCCGACGACCGACGGGCTCCTCGCTCCGCAGTACGTGATCCAGCGCATCGGCGAGCTCACCGGTCCCGAGGGCATCTTCGCCTCGGGTGTCGGCCAGCACCAGATGTGGGCGGCGCAGTTCATCAAGTACGAGCGCCCCAACGCCTGGTTGAACTCCGGCGGCGCCGGCACCATGGGCTACTCGGTGCCCGCGGCGATGGGCGCGAAGGTCGCAGAGCCGGAGCGTCATGTCTGGGCGATCGATGGCGACGGTTGCTTCCAGATGACCAATCAGGAGCTCGCGACCTGCACGATCAACAACATCCCGATCAAGGTCGCGATCATCAACAACTCCTCGCTGGGCATGGTGCGCCAGTGGCAGACCCTGTTCTACGACGGCCGCCACTCCAACACGGACCTCAACACCGGGCACGGCACTGTCCGCATCCCCGACTTCGTGAAGCTCGCCGAGGCCTACGGCTGCCTCGCGATCCGCGTGGAGAAGGAGGAAGAGGTGGACGCCGCCATCAAGCTCGCGCTCGAGACGAACGACCGCCCCGTGGTGATCGACTTCGTCGTCAGCGCCGACTCCATGGTGTGGCCGATGGTCCCGCAGGGAGTCAGCAACAGCTACGTCCAGTACGCCCGCGAACACGCGCCCGAATTCGATGAGGAGGTCTGAGCCATGTCGACCCACGTGCTGAGCCTGCTGGTGGAGAACACCCCCGGCCTTCTCACCCGCGTCGCGGGCCTCTTCGCCCGCCGCGGCTTCAACATCGATTCGCTCGCCGTCGGCGTGACGGAGGTGCCCGGGATCTCCCGGATCACGGTCGTCGTCGACGTCGACGAGCTGCCGCTCGAGCAGGTCACGAAGCAGCTCAACAAGCTGATCAACGTGATCAAGATCGTCGAGCTCGATTTCTCGACGTCGGTGCAGCGCGAGCACATGCTCGTGAAGGTGCGCACCGACAACGCCACGCGCTCGAACGTGATCGAGGTGGTGAACCTCTTCCGCGCATCGGTGGTGGACTACGCCTCGGATGCGCTCGTGATCGAGGTGACCGGCGACAAGGGCAAGGTCGACGCCATGCTCCGCGCGCTGGAGCCCTTCGGCATCAAGGAGATCGCGCAGTCGGGTCTTCTCGCCATCGGGCGCGGCGGCAAGAGCATCACCGAGCGCGTCCTGCGCGGCTGACCACACCGATCAACACAGTCTTCGCCGCTCCCGGAGTGGGCGAATCCCGACGAAACGCAAAGAACAAGGAGAAACACACAGTGAGCACCGAGATCTTCTACGACGCCGACGCAGACCTGTCCCTGATCCAGGGCAAGAAGGTCGCGATCGTCGGCTACGGCTCGCAGGGCCACGCCCACGCGCAGAACCTGCGCGACTCGGGCGTCGAGGTCGCCATCGCGCTGAAGGAGGGCTCCAAGTCCGCCGCGAAGGCCGAAGAGGCCGGCTTCCCCGTGAAGACCGTCGCCGAGGCCACCGAGTGGGCCGACGTCATCATGATCCTCGCGCCGGACCAGCACCAGCGCATCATCTACAGCGAGTCCATCGCGCCGAACCTCACGGCCGGCAAGACGCTCGCCTTCGCACACGGCTTCAACATCCGCTTCGGCTACATCGACGCGCCTGAGGGTGTCGACGTGATCCTCGTCGCCCCGAAGGCGCCGGGCCACACGGTTCGTCGCGAGTTCGTCGCCGGCCGCGGCATCCCGGACATCATCGCCGTCGAGCAGGATGCTTCGGGCCACGCCTGGGACCTCGCCCTCTCGTACGCGAAGGCCATCGGCGGCACCCGCGCCGGCGTCATCAAGACGACCTTCACCGAAGAGACCGAGACCGACCTGTTCGGCGAGCAGGCCGTGCTCTGCGGTGGCGTGAGCCACCTCGTGCAGGCGGGCTTCGAGACGCTGACCGAGGCCGGCTACCAGCCGCAGATCGCGTACTTCGAGGTGCTGCACGAGCTCAAGCTCATCGTCGACCTGATGTGGGAGGGTGGCATCGCCAAGCAGCGCTGGTCGATCTCCGACACCGCCGAGTTCGGCGACTACGTCTCGGGCCCGCGCGTCATCGACGAGCGCGTCAAGGAGAGCATGCAGGGCGTGCTGGCCGACATCCAGTCGGGCGCCTTCGCGAAGCGCTTCATCGACGACCAGGACAACGGGGCCGAGGAGTTCCTGGCGCTGCGCGCCAAGGAGGAGCAGCACCCGATCGAGGTCACCGGCAAGGAGCTGCGTTCGCTCTTCGCGTGGAAGCAGCAGGACGAGGACTACGTCGACGGCAGCGCTGCGCGCTGATCGGAGTCAAGCCTGTCCTGAGTCAGCAAAGAACGGGCGTCCCCTCGGGGGCGCCCGTTCTTTCGTTCCTCTCCCGGCGGGTCAGGGCCGGGTGAGCTCCTCGAGGATCTCGATCACGTGCCGGTAGGGGCGGCCGGTGGCCCTGGTCATCCCGATCTCGCACGTGCGGTTCGCCGAGACGAACGCATCGAAGCTGCCGCGCTCATCCTCCGCGGCAGCGATCTCGGCGGACTCCTGCGCGGTCGCACTGGCGGTGAGTTCCGGATGCAGCATCCCGCGGTCACCGGCGAACGCGCAGCAGCCCCAGCCCTCCGGGATGAACACGTCGTCGGCGACGGCGGCTGCGATCTCGGTGAGAGCGCCCGTCGCCCCGAGGGCGGTCGTCGAGCACGTCGGGTGCACAGCCACCGTCGGGAGCTTCGCCGGCACGGTCAGCCGCGGCAACACCTCACGGGCGACGTAGGTGGTCGCATCCTCGATCCGGAGCCCGGCGTACTTCGGATTCTTCGCCACGGACTGCGCGAGCATCACATCGAGGCCCTCGGTGCAGGATGCGGCGTCGCACACCACGGGGAGCTCTCCCTGGCGGCTCGCCTCCCAGAGGGAATCCAGTACCCGGTCGGACATGAGCCGGTAACCGTCGAGGTGGCCCTTGGATTTCCAGGGCGTGCCGCAGCAGAGGCCGCCGTTCTCCTCCGGGATCACCAGGGGGATCCCGGCGCGGTCCAACAGCTCACGCAGCGCGTCCCTCGATCCCTGGCCCTCGCCCTCCGCGCCGAACATCGTGCCGATGCACGCGCCGAAGAACACGACCTGCGCATCGCTCGGGGCCGCGGGGCGCGGAGGCTTCGACCCGCCGCGGGGGAGTCCCGTGTCGTAGAGCGGGAGCGTGTCGGCACCCAGAACGGCGCGTCCCACCTGGGTCACGCCGCGGACCAGCGGAGCCGGGAGCGCGTCGGCGACTGTGAGGGCGATGCCGCCGGCCCGGGTGACCGTGCTCCAGTGCTTCGCCGCCGTGCCCCAGAGGGCACCCTCGACCGCGTTCGACTGCTCGGCCCGCAGCCGACGAACCAGGTCGCCGGTGTTGATGTCGACCGGGCACGCCACGCCGCACATGCCGTCGACGGCGCAGGTCTGCACGCCGTCGTAGTCGTAGTCCTTCTGCAGGTCCCGCAGCAGCTCGGTGTCGCCCTGCTCTTCGGCCCAGGCCATGTCACGACGGATCACGATGCGCTGGCGCGGGGTGAGCGTGATGCTCTTGCTCGGACACGTCGGCTCGCAGTACCCGCACTCAACGCAGCGATCGACCTCGTTCTCGACTGTGGGAACGCGTTTGAGGTCGTGCAGGTACGAATCGGGGTCGTCGGAGAGGACGACGCCGGGGTTGAGGATGCCGTCGGGATCGAGCAGGCGCTTGATCTCCCACATCATCTCGGTCAACTCGTCGCCGTACTGGCGGCGCACGAACGGCGCCATGATGCGACCGGTTCCGTGCTCGGCCTTCAGCGAACCCTGCTGGGACAGCACGAGGTTGACTAGGTCGTCGGTGAACCGGCGGTAGCGGGCGACGCTGTCGGCGTCGTCGAAGCGCTCGTTGAGCAGGAAGTGGACGTTGCCGTCCTTCGCATGCCCGAAGATGACGGAACCCTCATACCCGTGCTCGGCGAACAGCTCGATCAGACGCTCACAGGTCGCGAGCAGGCGGGGGACGGGCACGACGATGTCTTCGAGCAGAGCGGTCGTGCCGGAGGGACGGGCACCGGCCACTGCCGTGTAGAGCCCCTTGCGCACATGCCACAGCGCGGCCCGCTCGGCAGCGTCCGTCGTGAGTCGGGGCGCCACGGCCAAGGGCAGCGCCTCGAAGTGCGCCTGGGCGGCGGAACTCGCCGCGGTGAGGGACGCGGTATCGGAGGCGTGGACTTCGACGAGGAGCGCCGCATGCCCCTGGACGTCGATCTCCGCGATCGCTGCCGGGACATCGCTCAGCCCCTGTGCGACGCGCAGCGATGCGGCATCCATCAGCTCGATCGTCGCGAGGCCGAGACGCGTCAGGTCGGGGAGCGCGGTCATGGCGGCCGACAGCGTCTCGAACACCAGCAGACCGGTCGCGATCGCCGGACGCACCTCGATCGTGCGGAACCGTGCCTCGGCGACGAACGCGAGGGTGCCTTCGGACCCGATGATGAGGTGCTCGAGGATGCGCACCGGATCATCGAAGTCGAGCAGGGCGTTGAGACCATAGCCCATGGTGTTCTTCATCGAGAACTGCTGCCGGAGGAAGGCGACGCGCTCTGGCGCAGCGAGCAACCGGGCGCGCAGCGCGAGGAGCCCGTCGGCGATCGCCGGTTCGGCGGCGCGCAGCAGCTCGTTCGCGTCCGGGCGTCCGGTGTCGAGGATCGTCCCGCTCGGGAGCACGATCGTCATCGATTCGATGGTCTGGTAGGAGTTCTCGGTGATGCCGCAGGCCATGCCGCTGGAGTTGTTCGCCACGACCCCGCCGATCGTGCACGCGATCTCACTCGCCGGGTCGGGGCCGAGCTTGCGGCGGTGGCGTGTCAGACGCGTGTTGACCTGCCGAACCGTGGCTCCGGGGCCGACGCGGACGAAGGCGCCGTCGTCTTCCACGCGGATGTCGCGGAAGTGACTGCGCGTGTCGACGAGGATGTCGCCGCTGACGCTCTGCCCCGAGAGGCTCGTCCCGCCGGAGCGGAAGGTCATCGTGCGTCCCGCCGCGCGCACAGCGCCGAACGCACGGGCGACGCCCTCGGCATCCGCGGGGGAGAGCACCGCATCCGGGATGAGCAGATAGTGCGAGGCGTCGTGAGCGCGGGCGAACCGGTCGATGGAACGGGAGTGGACCTCGGTCGTGGGGCCGAGAAGTTCGGGGTCCAGCGGTTCGGCGAGTGTGGTCGGCACGGTGCTCCTCTGCTCCGTCGAAAGATTGTCAGACAAGTGTACCGACGGTGGCGCGTTTCGTTAGACTATCCGCATGACCACGACCTCGGACGCGCCGCTGGGTGTCGTCGGCGTGGTCGACGCCGTCACCGCTCAGCTGCGCGGACGCATCCTCCGTGGCGAGATCGGCTCCGGTGCGCCGCTCACGGAGGCGGCGGTGTCGCAGACGTTCGGCGTGGCCCGGCCGAGTGCGAAGGCGGCCATCGAACAGCTCGTCGCCACCGGACTCCTGGTGCGCACCGCTCACCGAAGCGCACGAGTGGTCGGGATCGACTCCGACACCGTGCGCGACGTGTACCGCACACGCGTGCGGCTGGAGAGCGCGGCGCTGCGCGAACTCGCCGTGACCAGGAGTGTTCCTGACGCCGCCCGCGACGCCAACGCCGAGATCCTCGCGATGCCCGCCGGCCCCGACCCGGCCACCGTCGACCCCGATCTGCGCTTCCATACCGCGCTCATCGACGCGCTCCGGAGTGAGCGGACCGGTCGGATGTACCGCAGCGTCCTCGACGAGGTGCGGCTGTGCATGGCGCAGGTGCAGGGTCGCCGGCTGCTCGATGCCGCGGTGATCGCGGCCGAGCACGCCGACATCCTCGACGCGGTCGAGTCAGGGGAGGGCGAGCGTGCTGCTGCCCTTCTCGATGCGCATCTCTCGTCGGCCGAGGAGAGGCTCGTCGAAGCGCTCGACGCCGACTAGCGACCGGAGATCGTCACTCGGCCGGTACCTCGTCGACGACGATGGGTGCTTCCGTGGAATCGGCCCATTCGGGTGCGGGCAGGACGGTGTCCACCTGCCCGGCCTGGATCGCCCGCAGCGCCTCGGTGATCTCCTCGTCGTTCTCGGGAACGGGAAGGTCGCACGCACGTAGCTCGGAGGCGAACTGCAGCGTCAGCCGATTCTTGCCCGCTTCCACGGCCTGGGCCGTCGTGCCGGTGATGATCTCGCTTCCGGTCTGGATCGCCGAGACCTCATCGCAGACGTGGTACACCTTGCCACCCTCGACCCATACGACCTCGTCCTTGCCGAGCAGTTGGATCACGGCGGACTGATCGGCCGTGTACTGCTCGACCGACGGCGGAGCGAAGTCGACGCCGAGGACGACGGCGAGAGCCGCGAGGGCGACACCGACGATGCCGGCCGTCGTCTTCTGGCCCTTGTCCATGTCCTTGTTGAGGAAGATCAGGATGACGAGCGGGAGGAAGGCGACGATCGCGATGATCGCGCCGAGCTGGTTCTGCACGAAGAACCGCACCTTGTCGGACTTGCGCGCGGGGTCGAGGCGGTTCGCCTTCTTCCAGAGCACGGATCCGGTGATCGAGAGTGCAGCGATCACGACGAGCAGCACGAGGAGGGCGATGAAAGCCCACTGCGGGAACGTCGCCGTCACGCCGTGCTCCTCGAGGAGTCCGGTGTCGGGGTTGCGGAGGAGCTGTCCGTCCTCGCCGACGTAGACGCGCTGGCGCAACAGCCAGAAGATGCCGACGGCTTCGCCGATGATCGCGACGGCCCAGAGCACGGCGGCGATCCAGCGGAAACGTGTGGCCTTCGCCTTCGCCTCGGGAGTGGGGACCCATCCGGCGGGCGGCTCGGTGTTCGTGCTGCTCGCCGCAGGCGGCTCGACGTCGGCGTTCTTGTTGTCGCTGTCGGCCACGGTGCTCCCCTTTTCCCTCCGATGCCCGCCGTACCGGCTGAAGGCAACCCCGAGCATAGTGGACGGGGTGTCCTACTCTTGGGAGATGACTTCCGATTCCGACGACGCCCTCAACTGGGAGGGCGACGATGCCGCGGCGCCGCAGGATCGCGCCCTTCCGCACGGCTGGAACGCCGTGGGCAGAGGAAGCGAAGAGGTGGGGACGGTCGAGGACGACGGCACCGTCACCCCTGCGGTTCTCGACGAGCCGGCGGGGCTGAGCACTCCGATGCTGCTGATCCTCGGAATCGTGGGCGGCGTGTATCTGCTTTACACGATCGGCTGGGTCGTCGGCGGACTGCGTCTCAAGCCGCTGGCATCGTTCCTCGTCGACGACGCGATGTTCCTGCCGTGGTTCGTGCTGGCGATCGCGGCGCCGGCGCTGTGGTTCCTCGCGACCTGGGTCCTGACGCGCGGCAAGGCGGCATGGATCCGCGTCGCCGTGCTGCTGGCGGGCGTGGTCCTCCTCGTTCCCTGGCCTTTCGTCACCGTGGGGGTGATCGGATCGTGAGCGCCTCTTCCGCTCCCCAGCAGGTCTCCGCGGGTTCGCCTCGTTGGGTCGTCGGACTCGTCATCGGGCTGGCAGGGCTGTTCTACGCCTACGCGGTGTGGAACGCCGTCGCACACCTGATCACGATGGCGCAGACCGGATTGACCGGCGGTGGATGGGCGACGCTCGCGTTCGGCGTCGCCTTTCCCGCCATCGTCTTCGCCTTCGCCTTCGTGATCGGCCGACGACGCAATGTCGGAGAGCTCGCGCTGGTTTTCCTCGCGGGGCTCGGCATCGTCGCGGTCTTCTGGATGAGCCTCATCGCGCTCAGCCTCACGATGCCGAGCGCCTGAGCCGCACACGGTCACACGGCACGGAGGGCCTCGAGCGCTCGGGTAGAGTTGACGCGATCGCGCCCCCATGGTGTGCGGCGCATCGGCCACTCCCGCCTGCCGCGCTGCCCCGAAGGATCCACTGTGCCGAAGCCCGTCGTGCTCATCGCCGAAGTACTCTCTCCCGCCACCATCGAGGCCCTGGGCCCCGACTTCGACGTCCGCAACGTCGACGGTACCGACCGCGAAGCGCTGTTCGCGGCGCTGGCGGATGCCGATGCCGTGCTGGTCCGCTCGGCGACCCGCATCGATGAGGAAGCGCTCACGCACGCGCCGAAGCTCAAGGTCGTCGCCCGTGCCGGAGTCGGCCTCGACAACGTCGACATCAAGGCGGCCACGGCTGCCGGCGTCATGGTCGTCAACGCGCCGACCTCCAACATCGTGTCGGCCGCCGAGCTCACGGTCGGTCACATCCTGAGCCTCGCCCGCCGCATCCCCGCCGCGCACGCCTCGCTCTCCGCTGGCGCGTGGAAGCGCAGCTCCTTCACGGGAGCCGAACTCTTCGAGAAGACGGTCGGCATCGTCGGCCTCGGTCGCATCGGTGCGCTCGTCGCCGCGCGCCTCGCGGCTTTCGACATGCGTGTCGTCGCCTACGACCCCTACGTCACCTCGGCGCGCGCCCAGCAGCTCGGCGTGCAGCTCCTCTCGCTCGATGAGCTCGTCGCCGAGTCGGACTTCCTGACGATCCACATGCCGAAGACGCCGGAGACCACCGGCATGATCGGCGCCGAGCAGTTCAAGGCCATGAAGCCGACCGCTTTCGTCGTGAACGTGGCCCGCGGCGGACTGATCGACGAGGAGGCGCTGCACACCGCGCTCGTTGCCGGTGAGATCGCTGGCGCAGGTCTCGACGTCTTCACGACGGAGCCCCCCGCAGAGGGTGGAACCGCTCGTCCGCTGCTCGAGCTTCCCAACGTGGTCGTCACCCCGCACCTCGGTGCGAGCACCGAAGAGGCGCAGGAGAAGGCCGGCGTCTCGGTCGCCCGCTCCGTGCGTCTCGCGCTTGGCGGCGACCTGGTGCCCGACGCGGTCAACGTCGCCGGCGGCGTCATCGACCCGTACGTGCGCCCCGGCATCTCGCTGGTCGAGAAGCTCGGTCAGATCTTCGCGTCATTGGCGACCTCGCCGCTCACGAGCCTCGACGTCGAGGTGCACGGTGAGCTCAACGACTACGACGTGAGCGTGCTCAAGCTCGCCGCTCTCAAGGGCGTCTTCACGAACATCGTCAGCGAGACCGTCTCCTACGTCAACGCGCCGCTCCTCGCCGACCAGCGCGGCATCGCCGTGCGCCTGCTCAAGGATGATGTGAGCGACGAGTACCGCAACGTGATCACGCTCGCCGGAGCGCTGTCGGACGGGTCCCAGCTGTCGGTCTCCGGCACTCTCACGGGCCCGAAGCAGGCCGAGAAGCTGATCGGCATCAACGACCACGCGCTCGAGCTGCCGATCGAGAAGCACCACGTCGTCATGCTGTACACCGACCGTCCCGGCATCGTCGCGGTCTACGGTCAGAAGTTCGGCGAGGCGGGTATCAACATCGCCGGCATGCAGATCGCCCGCAAAGCGGCCGGCGCGCAGGCGCTCAGCGTGTTGACGCTGGACTCCCCGGTGTCCGACGACCTGCTCGACGACGTACGCGACGCGATCGACGCCGACCTGTTCCGTCAGATCGAGATCACCGAGATCTGACCGGCGGCTGCAGACAAGAGGGCGGGAGCGTGATGCTCCCGCCCTCTTGCGTCGCTCGGTGCGGTCAGGCCGTCGCCTTCAGGACCAGCGCGATCAGTTCGGCGAGCTCGTCACTGCGGGGGACCAGCCGCTCGGGTCCGTGCGCGTCGAGCGAGTTGTTGAAGTAGAGCCCGTCGCTGACCAGCATCACGAGGTCGAGGCTCGCCGTGTCCCGCACGTGCGGGCGGATCGTCTCGGCCCACCGCCGTCGCGTCTCGCGGAGCATGTCGGCCGCCGGGGCCGATCCGCCCTGCGTGAGTCGGGTCGCGGCGATGAGCGCTCGATCCAGCGCGTCGTCCTCCATCACGGATGTGCGCACGTAGTAGGCGACGGGGCCTTCTTCGGCGGTGGTCATCCGTTCCAGATCCAGTGTCGTGAGTCGGTCGAGGCGCTCCATCAGCCCGGCTTCGAGGTCATCCTTCGAGCCGAAGTGGTAGAGGAGTCCGCCTTTGGACACCCCCGCGGCCTTGGCCGTCGCGTCGAGCGTCGCCGCTCGTTCGCCGTCTTCGATGAGGATCGCTTCGAAGGCGTCGAGCACCTTCTCGCGGGCGAGGGGAGGTCGGGGCATCGTGGATCCTCTGCACAGGGGAGCGGCGGGAATTCTGTTACTATACCATCCGGACGGTTCACTAACGATGCCGCCAAGATTGTGAGAGGTGTTCCATGACCCGTACTGCGTCGATCCCGACGACAGAGACGGATGCTCCCCGCGTCGGAGCCCGCGGCTGGGCGGCGCTCGTCGTCCTCATGCTGCCGGTGCTGCTGGTGTCGGTGGACAACACGGTGCTGAGCTTCGCGCTCCCTGAGATCTCCATCGCGCTCGCTCCCACGGGGGCCGAGCAGCTGTGGATCATCGACGTGTACCCCCTGGTGCTGGCGGGCTTGCTGGTGACGATGGGCACGCTCGGCGACCGCTTCGGCCGCCGGAAGATGCTGCTGATCGGTGCGACCGGCTTCGCCGCCGTGTCGGCTCTCGCCGCCTTCGCGCCGACGGCCGGGCTGCTCATCGCCGCCCGTGCGCTCCTCGGTTTCTTCGGCGCCATGCTGATGCCGTCGACCCTCTCGCTGCTGCGCTCGATCTTCCAGAACCGCGACCAGCGCCGCATGGCGATCGCGGTGTGGGCGTCGGCGTTCTCCGCCGGGTCCGCTCTCGGCCCGATCGTGGGCGGGTTCCTCCTCGAGCACTTCGCCTGGGGGTCGGTGTTCCTCATCGCCGTCCCCGTGCTCATCCCGCTCCTGGTCGCGGCACCCCTGCTCGTCCCCGAGAGCCGCGACCCGAACCCGGGGCGCATCGACCTGATCAGCATCGCGCTCTCGATGGCGACCATGATCCCCGTGGTCTACGCGATCAAGTCGCTGGCTGTCGACGGACCGAGCCTCACCGCCGGCGCGTGGGCTCTGCTCGGCTTCGGTATGGGCTACCTGTTCGTCCGGCGTCAACTGCGCTCCCGGTCGCCGATGCTCGACATGGCGCTGTTCCGCCGTGGCTCGTTCTCCGGGGCGATCCTGGTGAACCTGCTCAGCGTCGTCGCGCTCGTCGGCTTCCTCTACTTCGTGTCGCAGCACCTGCAACTGGTGCTTGGACTGTCGCCGATGATGGCGGGCCTGGCGCTCGTGCCCGGCATGCTCGCGATGATCGTCGCCGGCCTCTCGGTCGTGCCCGTTTCGCGCCGCGTGCCGCCGCACATCGTCATTCCGGTCGGGCTCGCGTTCTCGGTCGCCGGCTATCTGATCGTGGCCTTCACGACGCACGAGCACGGGGTACTCCCGCTCGTGATCGCGTTCGTCGTGCTCGGCATCGGCATCGGTGCGGCCGAGACGATCTCGAACGAGCTGATCCTCTCCAGCGCCCCCGCGGCGAAGGCGGGTGCGGCGAGTGCGGTCTCCGAGACGGCGTACGAACTCGGCGCCGTGCTCGGCACCGCGGTGCTGGGCGGCATCATCACCGCGTTCTACCGCGGCGCGCTCGTGCTTCCGGAAGGCCTGCCGGCCGATGTGGCGCACGCGGCGGGGGAGACCCTCGCCGGCGCGTACACCGCGGCGCAGGAACTCCCGGCTGCGCTCGGCACGGCACTGTGGGACGCCGCGGCCGCCGCGTTCGGCTCCGGCGTGATGGTGACGTCGCTGATCGGCGCGGGCCTCGTGGTCCTCGCCGGTGTCATCGCGGCCGTCACACTGCGCAAAGCCCCCTCGCACTGACCAGTACGCTGGGAGGACCGGCCCGCTCGACCCCGTCGGGCCCGGCCGGTCCATCCCCGTGCAGTGCGCAAGGAGTGTCATGTCGCGTGTCGTGAAGCTGGCCGTCATCCCCGGTGACGGCATCGGTCCCGAGGTCATCGCCGAGGCGGAGAAGGTGCTCGACGCCGTCACCGCGTCCAGCGGTGTGGTCTTCGACAAGACCCGTTTCTCGCTGGGTGCCGGGCGCTTCCTCGAGACCGGCGACACCCTCACCGACGACGACCTCGCATCGATCGCCGCGAACGATGCGATCCTGCTCGGTGCGGTCGGAGGCACGCCGGGCGACCCGCGTCTGAAGGATGCGAACATCGAGCGGGGACTGCTGCTGAAGCTGCGCTTCACGCTCGACCACTACGTGAACCTGCGTCCGTCGAAGCTCTTCGCGGGCGCGCCCGGCCCCCTGGCGGATCCGGGCGAGATCGACTTCGTCGTGGTCCGCGAGGGCACGGAAGGCCCGTACGTCGGCAACGGCGGTGCCATCCGCAAGGGCACGCCGCAGGAGGTCGCGAACGAGACCTCGGTGAACACGGCCTTCGGCGTGGAGCGCGTCGTGCGCTACGCCTTCGAGCTCGCCGAGCGCCGTCGGAAGAAGCTGACGCTCGTACACAAGACCAACGTTCTCGTGCACGCGGGCGGCATCTGGCAGCGCATCGTCAATGAGGTCGCCGCCGAGCACCCCGACGTGGCCGTCGACTACCTGCACGTGGACGCGGCCACGATCTTCCTGGTCACCGACCCCTCGCGCTTCGACGTGATCGTCACCGACAACCTGTTCGGCGACATCCTCACCGACCTCGCCGGAGCCGTGACCGGCGGTATCGGACTCGCCGCCTCCGGGAACATCAACCCCGACGGCGCGTTCCCGTCGATGTTCGAGCCCGTGCACGGTTCGGCGCCCGACATCGCGGGCCAGCAGAAGGCCGACCCGACTGCCGCGATCCTCTCGATCGCGCTGCTGCTCGACCACCTCGGTCTCACCGAGGAATCCGCACGCGTGAGCGCGGCGGTCGAGGCCGACATCGCCGCCCGCACCGGCGTGCGCACCACCGCGGAGATCGGCTCCGCGATCACTGCACGCCTCTGATCGCAGGCGTAGGCTGAATGGGCGCGAGGATGCGCCCACCCACGAGGAATGGATGATGAGATGACGACCATCGATGCAGAGGCGACCGTGGCTCCCCTGGAGTTCCTCGTCATGAAGAACCTGAACGCGGCTTCGCCCGCGCGACTGGCCGAAGTGCTCGAGAATCCGGGCTTCGGCGTGGTCTTCACCGATCACATGGTCGACATCTGCTGGTCGACCAAGGGCGGGTGGCACCGTCCGCGCGTGCAGCCGTACGGTCCGATCCCGCTCGACCCCGCGGCATCCGTCCTGCACTACGCGCAGGAGATCTTCGAGGGCATCAAGGCCTACCGTCACGCCGACGGTTCTATCCACACGTTCCGCCCCGACCGCAACGCCGCGCGCCTGCAGGCCAGCGCCCGCCGTCTCGCGCTGCCGGAACTGCCGACCGAGTACTTCATCCAGTCGCTGCGCGAACTCATCGCCGTCGACGGCCGCTGGGTGCCGACCGGTGCGGACCAGAGCCTGTACCTGCGGCCGTTCATGTTCGCCAAGGAGGCCTTCCTCGGAGTCCGTGCCGCGCAGAAAGTCGCTTACTACGTCATCGCCAGCCCGGCCGGCGCCTATTTCACCGGCGGCGTCAAGCCGGTGCGCATCTGGCTCTCCGAGGAATACGCCCGCGCGGGCAAGGGCGGCACCGGCAAGGCCAAGACCGGCGGCAACTACGCATCGAGCCTCCTCGCACAGAGCGAGGCCAGCGCGAAGGGCTGCGACCAGGTCGTCTTCCTCAACGAGAAGCGCGACGTCGAAGAGCTCGGCGGGATGAATGTCGTCTTCGTCTTCAAGGACGGCCGCGTGGTGACACCGGAGTCGGACAGCATCCTCGAGGGCATCACGCGCGACTCGCTGCTGCAGCTCGCGGAGGACCGCGGCTACACGGTCGAGAAGCGTCCGATCTCGATCGACGAGTGGCGTGAAGGCGTGGCATCCGGCGACATCGTCGAGGTGTTCGCGTGCGGCACGGCGGCGGTCGTGACCCCGATCGGCGCGCTCGTCGGCGACGGGTTCGACGAGCCGCAGCCGCTGGGCGAGCTCGCTCTCTCGCTGCGTGAGGAGCTCACCGACATCCAGTACGGCCGCCGCGAGGACAAGCACGGCTGGCTGCTGCGTCTCGACGCCTGAGCCGCGGGAGCGCTCGGTAGGCTGGATCCCATGAAGATCGCTCGGTTCAGCCACGACGAAGCCATCATGTACGGGATCATCGACGAGCGCGAGCTCGTGGTGCTCGCCGGAGACCCGATGTTCACCGGGTACGAGACCACCGGCGCGCGTGTGCCGCTGGCGGATGCTGCTCTGCTCGCCCCCGTGATCCCGCGGTCGAAGGTCGTCTGCGTCGGCAAGAACTACCACGACCACGCCGCCGAGATGGGGGGAGTGGCCCCCGAGGAGCCGCTGCTCTTCCTGAAGCCCAACACATCGGTGATCGGCCCCGGCGACGCGATCGTGCGCCCGACTCTCTCCGAGCGCACCGAGTACGAGGGCGAGCTCGTCGTGGTGATCGGCAAGATCGCGAAGAACGTGAAGGCCGAGAACGCGCTCGATTACGTCCTCGGCTACACGATCGGGAACGACGTGACGGCGCGCGACCTGCAGCGCAAGGACGGCCAGTGGTCGCGCGCGAAGGGCTTCGACACGTTCTGCCCGCTCGGACCGGTGATCGAGACCGACTTCGACCCGGCGAACGCCACGATCGAGACGCGGGTGAACGGCGAGGTACGGCAGCACGCGCCCCTCACCGACATGATCCACTCCGTACCGGCGATCATCGAGTACGCCTCCGCCGTGTTCACCCTGCTGCCCGGTGATGTGATCATGACGGGGACGCCGGCCGGTGTCGGCACGTTCGGGACGGGCGACGTGGTCGAGGTCGAGATCTCGGGATTGGGCATCCTGCGCAACAGCGTGCGCGACGCCGTACCCGCACCATGAGCGACGTCGCCCTGACGGCGGCGCAGCAGGCGGCTGTCCAGCGGCGCACCGTGCTGGTGCTGTCGTTCGGGCAGGTGCTCGGCGGCATCGCCTTCGGCGCCACGGTGTCACTCGGCGCCCTTCTTGCGGCGGACATCTCGGGGAACGATGCGCTCTCCGGACTGGCTACGGCGTCGGTCACGCTGGGAGCGGCCGCGTGCGCGATTCCGCTCGCGCGTCTCGCCGCGCGCGTCGGGCGTCGTCGGGCGCTCACCCTCGGCAACCTCTTCGCTCTGGTCGGCATCGCGGTCGTCATCCTTGCCGCCTCCCTGCGCGTGTTCCCCCTGCTACTCGCCGGCATCCTGATGATCGGCGCCGGCAACGCGGGAAACCTGCAGTCCCGGTTCGCGGCGACCGACTTGGCGGCACCTCAGCATCGTGGCCGTGATCTCTCGATCGTCGTCTGGTCGACGACCATCGGCGGCGTCGCGGGGCCTCTGCTCCTCGGTCCCGGAGAGATCGTGGGGCAGGCGGTCGGCATGCCGCCGCAGACCGGTTCCTATCTCTTCTCCTTCGTCGCGCAGTGTGCGGCGCTGGTGCTGTACATCGTCGCGCTCCGACCCGACCCGCTGCTCGCCGCGCAGCGTCTCGCGAAGGTGGCGGCGGCGACGACCGGGGCCGTGGTGCTCGACCGCCCTCGCGTGGCGCGCTACGCGATCTTCGCGGTCGCCGGATCCCACGTGGTGATGGCGTCCGTGATGGCGATGACCCCGGTGCACCTGTCGCACATGGCGCACGGTGCGCATGGCATGGCGCCCACTCCGGCCGATGTGTCCGCGCTCGTGGGTATCACGATCGCCCTCCACGTCGGCGGCATGTACGCCCTGTCGCCCGTGTTCGGCGTGCTTGCCGATCGCTGGGGGCGACTGCGCGTGGTGCTGCTCGGCCAGGTGCTGCTCGCCGGCGCGCTGGCGTTCGCCGTCTTCACGGGCACGGAGGCGTGGGGCGTGATGGTCGCGCTCATCCTGCTGGGGCTGGGCTGGAGTGCGGCGACCGTCGCCGGTGCCGCACTGCTCACGGAGGCATCCGCACCGGAGCTGCGCACCCGCAGGCAGGGCCGCAGCGACTCCCTGATGAGCCTTTCGGCGGCAGCCGGATCGGTGCTGGCCGGGATCGTCCTCGCGAACTTCCAGTACGCCGGGCTCGGTGTCGCCGCGTTCATCCTGGTGATCGCGATCGTGGCGCTGTCTCCGCTGGCTCGCTCCGGCACCCGATGAAGGACTGGGCCGGGGTCGGCGAGGCATACGCGGCCTCTTTTGCGGACCTCTGCGCCGGAACATTCCCCGTGATGCGTGATGCTCTGGGCACGCCTGGCGACCGCAGCCTGCTCGATGCCGGTGCCGGCGACGGCACACTCGCCGCGGCATGGTCGGCGGCGGGGTGGGGCGTCACCGCCTGCGAGCCGGAGGCATCGATGCGCGCAGTCTCGCGACGGTGGCATCCTGCGATCGAGCCGCTCGACGGCGCACTGCCTGATCTGCCGTTCGACGACGGCGCATTCGACGTCGTCGTCGCGAACTTCGTGCTGAATCACGTCGCATCGCCGCGCGCATCGGCCGCCGAGTTGCGTCGCGTGAGTCGCGGCACCGTCGTGGCGACCACCTGGACGATGTCGCCCTCCTGGCTCTGGGCCGAGATCACGGAGCGTGCCGGACTGGAGCCGTTCGTGGGCACGAAGCTCCCGGCGGCAGAGGACTTCGAGCGGACGCCGGACGGATTCGCAGGGATGCTGCGCGATGCGGGTCTGGAGCCTGTCACCGTCGCCGAGCATCTGTGGACCTGGAACGCGCGGCCGGAAGCGCTCTGGGCATCGGTCGAGGGTGGCGTCGCCGGCGCGGGCGCTCTGTATGCCGGACTGGGCGCGGACGATCGGCGACGTTTCCGCGCGGCGTTCGACCTCGTCGTCGAGGAGAGGCGCACGGGTGGCGTGCTGCCCCTCGAGCACCGGGCGGCGATAGCCGTGGGCGCAGCCGTCTGAGCGTCCATCGACCGCCGGCGGGGATGACCTCGTCCCCGTAGAATCGAAGGGCTATGGCTACCCCTCACCCCCTCACCACGACTGTCAGTGGTGCCGACGTCCGCGTCCGCTTCTGCCCATCACCGACCGGGCTGCCGCATGTCGGCATGGTCCGCACGGCGCTCTACAACTGGGCGTACGCACGCCACAACGGCGGGAAGATGGTGTTCCGGATCGAGGACACCGACGCGGCCCGCGACAGTGAGGAGAGCTTCCGTCAGCTCGTCGATGCGCTCACCTGGCTCAAGATCGACTGGGACGAGGGCGTCGAAGTCGGCGGGCCGCATGCTCCCTACCGGCAGTCCGAGCGTCACGACATCTACCGCGGCGTGATCGACAAGCTCATCGCCACCGGAGCGCTGTACGAGAGCTACTCCACGGCAGAGGAGATCGACGCGCGCAACGAGGCCGCCGGCCGCGCCAAGCAGCTCGGCTACGACAACTTCGACCGCGACCTCACCGATGAACAGAAGGCGGCGTTCCGCGCCGAGGGGCGCCAGCCCGCCCTGCGCCTGCGTGTGCCCGACGAGGACGTCACCTACGTCGACCTCATCCGCGGCGAGGTCACGTTCCCCGCCGGCTCGTTCCCCGACTTCGTGGTCGTGCGACCGAACGGCGTGCCGCTGTACACCTTCGTGAATCCCGTCGACGACGCGCTCATGGGCATCACCCACGTCCTCCGCGGCGAAGACCTCATGCCGTCGACCGCGCGCCAGCTCTCGCTGTACGCGGCGCTGATCGACGCCGGTGTCACGACGTTCGTGCCGCGCTTTGCGCACATGCCGCTCGTGCTGGGCGAGACCGGCAACAAGAAGCTCTCCAAGCGCGACCCGCAGGCCGACCTGTTCCTGCACCGCGACCGCGGCTTCATCCCCGAGGGTCTGCTGAACTACCTGGCGCTCCTCGGCTGGTCGATCGGCCCCGACCGCGACGTGTTCTCTCTGGACGAGTTCACCGCGGCGTTCGACATCGAGAACGTCAATCCGAACCCGGCACGCTTCGACCAGAAGAAGGCGGAGTCGATCAACGGCGACCACATCCGGATGCTGGGGGAGAAGGACTTCGCCGAGCGGACGATCCCGTACCTCGCGGCCGCCGGCCTCTTCGACGAGCCCACGCATGAGCAGCTCGTGATGGCCTTCCGGGTCGCACCGCTCGTGCAGGAGAGGGTGCAGCTGCTGGGAGAGGTCCCCGGTATGGTCGGCTTCCTGTTCGAGGACGAGGTCTCCTACGCCGAAGACGCCCTCAAGGGTCTGCCGGCGAATGCTGCAGAGGTCCTCGATGCGTGCGTCAGCGCTCTCGAGCCCGTAGAGGATTTCGTGCCCGAGAAGATCCAGGAGGCGCTGGCCACGGCGCTCGTCGAGAAGCTGGAGCTCAAGCCGCGGATCGCTTACGGGCCGCCGCGGGTCGCCATCACCGGCCGTCGGATCTCGCCGCCGCTGTTCGAGTCGATGGAGCTGCTCGGCAAGGATGAGTCGCTGCGTCGCCTGCGGTCGCTCTCGGCATTCCTCGCGAACTGAGGCGCGACGCGCCCGAGCGGCGGCGCGCACCGGTGGTTTTGGTGTTCCGCCGTCGCTCGGGTAAGCTTGAATCTCGGTGCGAGGCTCTGGTTTCGCCCTTGGGGTATGGTGTAATTGGCAACACGGCGGTTTCTGGTTCCGTTGTTCTTGGTTCGAGTCCAGGTACCCCAGCAAGACGAAAACCCCCGCTCAGGCGGGGGTTTCGTCGTTTCCGGGTTCGATTCCGACGGTGCGGCGACGTGTCACATGAGTAGTCGCAGTGGTTCTTCGATCATGTGGGCGAGGGTCCTCAGGAACTGTGCACCGAGAGCACCATCGATGATGCGGTGGTCCGCGGTGAGGGTGAAGCTGGTCCGGTGACGCACGACCACACTTTCGTCGGCGAGTGCGAGCTCATCCCGGATCCCGCCCACGGCGAGGATGGCGCCCTGGGGAGGGTTGATGATCGCCGTGAAGTGCTCGACGCCGTACATCCCGAGGTTGCTGACCGTGAAGGTCCCACCCGTCATGTCCGCCGCCTCTAGGCGACGCTCGGCGGCACGGGCCGCGAAGTCACGCGTGCGCGCGGCGATGGTGGTGATGGTCGCTGCGTCCGGGGCGCGCAGCACCGGGACGACGAGCCCGGCGGGGGCGGCCATGGCGATGCCGATGTTCACATCACGGTGCAACAGGGTGGCGCCACCGCCTTCCGGTGAGTACGAGGCGTTGATCTCGGGGTGGGCACGGAGGGCCGACGCTGCGGCCTTGACGACGAGGTCGTTGATGCTCACGCGCTGCTCGGCCGCTGCGACGGTCTCGTTGAGGCGCGCGCGCAGCGCGAGGAGCTCTCCCACATCCGCCGAGGACGTGACGGTGAACGTCGGGATCGCGCCGGCCTCGGTCATCCTCGCGGCGATCGTCCGGCGGGTCGCGTCGAAGGCAACGAGATCTCCGGCAGCGGTGTCGTGTCGGGGTGTTGAATCGAGATCCGACACGGTTGCGGAGCCGCGCGGCGCCCCTTCGATCAGATCATCGAGGTCGGCGCGGACGATTCGTCCTCCGGGCCCGGTTCCCGGCACCGCGGAAAGATCGATCCCTCGCTCTCTGGCGATGCGGCGGACGAGAGGCGTCGCCGCGGTGCGGGAGCTCTCCACGGGCGCGGAATCCTGCGCGGTGATCGTCGGCGCGGGAACGGACGCCGCGGGTCGTTCCTGATCCGGCACCGCCGCGACGACCTGCGGAGGAGGGGTGCCGTTGCCGTCATCGAGACGGGCGATCGGCGTACCGATGGCGACGTTCTCGCCCTCGGGGACCAGGATCTCGGCGAGCACGCCCGCGTCGTACGCCTCCTGCTCCATGAGCGCTTTGTCGGTCTCGATCTCCAGGAGGAGATCTCCGGGGGCGACCGCGTCTCCTGGTTTCTTGTGCCAGGTGGCGATGGCGCCCTCCGTCATGGTGTCGGAGAGGCGGGGCATGAGGATGTCGATCATGTGTCCTTCTTCGGTCTCAGCGGCGCCGGGCAACGGCGTCGAGGGTTTCGCGGATGGCCGTGACGGCGTCTTCCACAGAGGGCATCGCGGCGTTCTCGAGTGTCTTCGCGTAGGGCATCGGCACTTCCGCCATGGCCACCCGACGGACGGGCGCATCCAACCAGTCGAACGCACCGTCGCTGATGGTCGCGGCGATCTCTGCGCCGATGCCGTACGTGAGCCAGTCATCCTCCAGGGTCACGGCGCAGTTGGTCTTGCGCACCGACTCGACGATGGTCTCCCGGTCGAGGGGGCGCAGACTGCGGAGGTCGACCACTTCGACGTCGATGCCCTCGGCGGCCAGGATCTCGGCGGCCTGCAGGGCGACGACCGCCATCCGCGAGTACGCGACGACCGTGATGTCGCTGCCTTCGCGGGTGACCGCGGCTCGCCCGATCTGTGCGGGAGCGAGATCGTCGGGGACCTCGCCGGTGGTGTTGTAGAGCGCGAGGTTCTCGAGCACGAGCACGGGATCGTCGTCCTGGATGGCGGCGAGCAGGAGTGCTTTCGCGTCAGCGGGAGTCGCCGGTGCGACGACCTTCATGCCCGGGACGAAGGCGTAGTACAGCTCCACGTTCTGCGAATGCGTGGCACCGAGCTGCTGTCCGCCACCGCCTGGCGTGCGGATCACGATGGGCACGCTGGCCTGGCCGCCGAACATGCCGTAGATCTTCGCGGCGTGATTGACGATCTGATCCAAGGCGAGCAGTGAGAAGTTGATGGTCATGATCTCGACGACGGGACGCAGGCCGACCATGGCCGCACCGATCGCGGCGCCGGTGAACCCCTCTTCGGCGATCGGCGTATCGCGCACCCGTTTCGGTCCGAACTCCTCCAGCAGCCCCGCCGTGATCTTGTACGACCCCTCGAAGTGCCCGATCTCCTCGCCGATGAGGAAGACGTCGTCGTCGCGCGACATCTCGCTGCGGAGAGCGTCTTGCAGTGCCTGGCGGTAGGTGATGATGCTCATCGGCGGGCCTCCGCCCCGGAGTGGGCCAACGGCCTCGGTGGTGCAGGGAAGAGAGCCTCGCCGGGAAGCCGTCGGGAGTCGTTCGCCACGGGCGTGGCGTACGTGTAGTCGAAGAGGGTCGAGACATCCGGGTGGGGGCTCGCGTCGGCGAACGCGGCGGCGGCGGCGACCTCCGCGGTGACGTCGGCATCGATCGCCGCGACCTCATCGGCGTCGAGGACGCCGCGTTCGCGCAAGGTGGCCGCGAAGGCGGCGACGGGATCCGCGGCCCGTGCGGCTGCGGACTCCTCGGGGGACCGATAGCGGGCGGGATCGACGACGGAGTGCCCCTTCATGCGGCCGGTCATCGCCTCCAGGAGGAAGGGGCGTCCCGCTCGGGCACTGGCGAGCGCATCCCGCGTTGCGTCGAGAACAGCCAGCGGATCGCTGCCGTCGACCCGGACGGAATCCATCCGATACGACCCGGCGCGCTTGTGCAGCTCGGGTTCCGCGGAGGACTGTTCGACCGTCGTCCCCATTCCCAGTCCGTTGTTGTTCACGACGTACACGATCGGCAGCCCCCACAGAGCGGCGATGTTGAGCGATTCGTGGAACGCGCCGATATTGGTCGTTCCGTCACCCATGAGGCACACGACGGCCTCGCTTCCGCCGCGGTAGTCGATCGCGAGCGCGGTACCGGTGGCGAGGGGAACCTGCCCGCCGACGATTCCGTAGCCGCCCATGAATCGGACACCCGGATCGAACATGTGCATCGATCCACCCCAACCGCGAGAGACGCCGTCGGTTCGTCCGTAGAGTTCCGCCATCGCGCGCTCGGGGGAGATGCCCCGGGCGAGCGCGTACCCGTGCTCGCGATAGTTGGCGTAGACGTAGTCGGTCGGCTCCAGCGCTGCCATCAAGCCGACGACCGTCGCCTCCTCGCCCAGGTTGAGGTGGCAGTACCCGCCGATCTTCGCTTCGGTGTAGGAGCGTGCGGCACGCTCTTCGAACCGGCGGATCGTCACCATCTGGCGATAGAGCGCCCGCAGATCGGTGTCGGACGGACCCGCGGGAACCGGAACGGGGCTCGCGGTCCTCGGCGGGCGGGCCTTGCGGG